>JADFGB010000248.1 GCA_022567875.1 Bacteroidota bacterium
GTAAGTATTATGGGTGATTCATTAAATCCGCGTTATCTTCCTGTCCTTGTTTTTATAGTATGTGCTGCAATAAGTTTTTCAACCGGAACAAGCTGGGGCACAATGGCAATAATGATGCCTATTGTAATACCGTTGGCTGCAACAGTCCCTCAGCTTTATAACTTCAATGCACTTGATACACAAATAATTTTACACGGTGTTATTAGTTCTGTTTTAACGGGATCTGTTTTCGGTGATCACTGTTCACCTATTTCCGATACTACTATTTTAAGTTCAATGGCTTCGGGTTGTGACCATATTGACCACGTTAGAACGCAGCTACCTTATGCGCTTGTTGTTGCATTTTTCTGTATGTTATTGGGAGATATACCTACAGCTTACGGATTCTCTCCTTATTATTCCATAATAATAATAACTGTAATTCTCATAGCTGTATTATTTATCTTCGGTAAAAAGCTTGATTATAATTTTAAAGAAGCGAAAAATTAAGTTATTGACTGTTACGGTCATACCGTGACAGAAGTAAAATTACCCATTCTCATTAAAATATCTAATTATTGTATTTGCTTTGCTTTTGCCTACTATTTCTGCAAGAGAATTAAAGTCGGAATTTTTAATTTTTTTCAGACTGCCGAAGGATTTTAATAATTGTAACGCAGTCGCTTCACCAACTCCAACTATGCTTGTTAATTCAGAATTTATGATTCTTTTACTTCTTCTTTGTCTGTGGAATGTAATTGCAAACCTGTGTGCTTCGTTTCTTATTTGCTGTAATAATTTAATTCCTGATGATGTTTTTGGTATTGACATAGGATCAGAAAATCCCGGGACAAAAACTTCTTCTAATCGTTTTGCAAGTCCGATAATATCGAAATTTTTAAATCCCAATTCTTTTAATACACTAACAGCACTGGAAAGTTGTCCTTTCCCACCGTCAACCATAATTAATTCCGGCAGTAATTCTCCGTCTTCTTTTATTTTGGAATACCTTCTATCTATCACTTCCCTCATACTTAAAAAATCATCCGGACCTACAACACTTTTTATAATAAATTTTCTATACAAACTTTTCTTTGGCTTACCGTCTACAAAAACAACCATACTCGCCACAGAATCGGAACCCTGAATATTGGATATATCAAAACATTCAATTTTCCGTGGAAGAACGCTTAATGTTAGATCTCTTTTTAACGCAGATAACGGATACGGAAGATTACCCTGTTTTTTCATTTTCTGTAACTGAATTTCTTTTAATTGAAGTGCCGCATTTTGTCTGCACATTTTAACAAGTGAAAGTGTCTCACTTGCTCTTTTGGGGACGACAAATTTAAATTTTCTTTCACATCTTTCATTTAACCATTTAGAAAGAAGTTCTGAATCCGCAGGTTCTGTCTCTAAAATAATTTCCGGAGGGATTTCAACAAATTCACTATAAAAAAATTTAATTGCAGATGAATAGACCTCAGAAAGATCTGCTTCATTTTTTACGCTAAGATTTAATTGTTTTTTAGAAATCAATTTTCCGCTTCTGATTATAAAAATTGAACAAGCTGCAGCATTGCCCTCATAAGAAACACCAAAAACATCCCGGTCGGTAAAATCATTCGATACAACTTTTTGTTTTTCTAATATTCTATTTAAGTTTTTAATTTTATCTCTTATCTCAGCGGCAATTTCAAACTCAAGATTTTCCACTGCTATTTCCATTTTTTTTGTCAAAGTTTCGACAAGATTTCCCGTACGCCCTTTTAACACTTTTACAACCTCTTCAACCATTTCATTGTATTCTGCTTGTGTTTCAAATCCTTCACAAGGTCCGTTGCATTTTTTTATGTGATAGTCCAAGCACACCTTGAAATTTTTCTTTTTCACACTTTCTTCAGTAATGTTCAATTTGCAGCTTCTAATTTTGAAAGTTTGGTTTATCATTCGTAAAGAAGCTTTCATATATTTTACGCTTGTGTAAGGTCCAAAATATCTCGATCCGTCTCTTTCAACTTTTCTAGTAGAATAAATTCTTGGGAACGGTTCGTTTGTAACTTTTATAAACGGAAATGATTTATCATCTTTTAAGTTAATATTGTATCTGGGTTTGTATTGTTTGATGAGATTATTTTCTAATACAAGGGCTTCAATTTCGTTGTCGGTTACAATCAGTTCAAAATCATTTACCTTATTTACCATTACAAGAGTTTTGGCAGAACTAAGATTTTTAAGAAAATAACTTTTAACTCTATTCTTTAGATTCTTTGCTTTTCCTATATATAGGACCTTACCCTTATCGTCAATAAATTGGTAAACACCTGCATTTGAAGGTAAATTTTTAAGTTTTGTTTTTATAACATTGTTCATAGTCAGAAATTTATGAATATTGTTGTAAACCTGCGAGTGTTTAAAAAATATTTTTGTATAGTAAAATCCTATCCCTGGATTTGGATTGGTTTACTTAGCTTTTAAAAGATTATTTTATAGATTTATTTAAATGAAACAGCTCCCATAATAGCACAAACTTATGGGTTTATCGCTTCGATAATATTTATCAAACTTAATAATTTAGGTAGGGATAATATTTATAAGCCGAATCTAAAAATGTAAAATTTGTCTTTTTAGAGCAGGCTCATTTATTGCAGCACTTGATTTTTTGCAATCACAACAATGCCGCTATCAGTAACTATAAATTTCTTTTTATCGGATTCTAAATCATACCCTATTTCATAATTTTCAGGTACAATTACATTTTTATCAATTATTGCATTCTTTATTTTTACGTGTCTTCCAATATTGCAGCTATTCATAATAATTGAATCTTGTATTTCACTGTAACTGTTAACTTTAACATTTGGTCCAATTAGTGACCTTTCAACGTGACCACCGGAAACAATTGTTCCGTCACAAATTAAAGAATTGTGAGTTTCACCAACACGTTTACCATCATACCAAACTGTTTTACCCGGAGGAAACTGATATTGATAAGTCCTTATCGGCCAATTTAAATCATACAAGTTAAATTCCGGTGAAACACTAATTAAGTCCATACTTGTTTCAAAATAACTGTCTATTGTGCCGATATCTCTCCAATAGGGATTTGTCTTTTTGTTTTCATCTTGAAATTTATATGCAACTACTTTTCTGTTTGACTTAACCAAGTAAGGAATTATATCTTTTCCGAAATCATCTGTGGTTAATTGTTTGTTCTCCATTTCATCAAATATGTTACTAAGCAACTCGGCATTAAAAATATAAATTCCCATATTCACAAAAGATTTATCGGGTGAG
>JADFGB010000249.1 GCA_022567875.1 Bacteroidota bacterium
ACCATATCTCACGCTATAAATATCATTTTTACGAAGATATTCAAGTAATGTTTGCCCGATATTTATATCGGCGTCTATTGTTTTATTATTTAATTTAAATTGTATCTTCATAATTATTTTGCCACGGATTTACACGGATAAACGCGGATTGACTTTAATGATAAAAACATTATTCATTATAATTTCTATTCCACAAAGTTTCACAAAGAAACACAAAGGGTCACAAAGGTTTTTTCTTTGTGTTGCTCGAAGCGAATTGTTCGCCTGCGACGTCGCAGCTTCATATCCTTTTGGCACTACGCGCCCGGCAGGATTTGAACCTGCGACGCCTTACTTAGAAGGCAAGTGCTATATACAGGCTGAGCTACGGGCGCTTAGAAATAGGAGATTATTTTGGAGGAAGAGATCATTCAACGGTTATACATGCTTGTGCGTCTGTTGAAAATAATATAAATACAGATAACTCAATAAAAAAACTTGTTGATAAAATAAAAGAAAAAATTGAGTTGGAGAGCAATTAAAAATGTTGGTATCTTGTGGTTAATTAGTTTTTTATTTGTTAATAAAAAAGGTTTAAAATTAATATTCTTTTTATATAAAAAGAACAAACAATCTTTCAACAAATAAATAAAAGATAAAGAAAGAAATTAAAAGGCTTTATGCCTTTATTAACATATTAACATGTTTATTATTATTATTATTATTTTTAAATTAATATTATATAATAATTAATGTTGTTAATAATTTATTTTATTATTGCTTTTTCTTATTTTTTTTTGTTAGTTAAGTAATAACAAACTTTTCATTTTAACTAAAAATTAATGAAAAAACATTATCTTTTTCTTTTCATTTTTTCTTTAACAGCACTTTCTTTTCAAGGGTGTAAATCAACCGTTGACAACAGAATATCTTTTAATAATTTATCAAGTACTGATTTAACCGTAAATTTTAGAGGACAGGAGATAATAATTATAGCTGGACAAAAGACAGAGATTAATGAAATACCGAAAGGAACTTATACCTATGCAACAAGTTTTTCTCTTCCTGTTGGAGCAACCACATCATCAACTTTTGGAGATGTTTCTGGTTCAATTAACATAAAAGCAGCAACAAAAATTCTTATAATTTATACAAGTACGTTGTTAAATGGTGTTTTTACTCTTAGCGCAACTTTGTCATCAAGCGACGATCAAAGCAACCCAACAAGTCCATAGCTAAAAGCATAAAAAAACTTAAAACGAACTAAAAAGCAAACTTTTTTATTAAATTTTGATTGAGGTTAAAGCAAGAAATCAGTAAATTTAAATGTTAAAAGGAGCATAATTAATGGAATTTATTTTAAATAGTAAAGAGTTAGAAAAACTTCTGTCAAAAGTAATACCTGCAGTTCCTACCAGAACCCCTATGGCTGTTTTAGAAAACTTTTTATTAGAAATAGACGAAGGAAAACTTACAGTTTATTCAACTGATTTAGAAATTTCATTACGCACCTCTATGCAAACAACGGCAGAAGAAAAAATTAAAATAGTTGTTCCCGCGCATCTTTTGTACGATGTTGTTAAATCATTAAAAGAAACACAAATTAAGTTTGAGACAGAAACAGACTCAAAACTAAAACTAACAACGGAAAACGGCACCTATAGCCTTGGTTATTCTTCTCCTGAAGAGTTCCCCTCTATTCCAGAAGTAACAGCAGACGAGGAAATAAAAATAAGCGGAAAAGAACTTAAAAAAGCGATTGACCTAACGTCATTTGCAATTAGTAAAGAAGATATGCGCCCAGCTATGACGGGAACACTCTTTGAATTTACAAACGAAGGAATAAATTTTGTGGCAACAGATGGCCATAGATTAGTAAAGCTCACAAACAAAAAGATCATTAAAAAAACCGAGGAACAATATATTATTCCGGAAAGAGCCATTAATATTTTATCAAAGCTATTAAATGAAGATGAAGTTATAGCAAAATTTAGCCAAACAAACGTTTCCTTTTTAATAGGGGATGTTGAGTTTGTTTCTAGGTTGATTGCAGAAAAATATCCGGCTTACAACAGTGTAATCCCTCTTGAAAATGAAAACGAATTAAAAATTAGCAAAAGCGAAATTCTCTCTACAATAAGAAGAATGAGTTTGTTTTCAACAACAAACTCAAAACAGGTGAAATTTTCCATAAGTGAAAACAGCTTAGAGGTAGCCGCAGAAGATATAGACAGAGGATCGAGCGCAAAAGAAAAAATTAAATGTGAATATAGCGGAGAACCAATAGAGATAGGGTTTAACACCGCTTACATTCATGATGTACTTACTCACTTGAGCGATGAGGAAATAGTATTTAAACTGCATTCATCAACCAAAGCATGTATAATAGAACCTACAGTTCAAAAAGAAAATGAACAACTTATGCTTTTGCTTATGCCAGTGCGATTAAATGGATAGGATGAACTTATTAAACCTTCACTTAAAAAACTTTAGAAGACATAAAGAAACAAACCTAATTTTTTCTAAAAAATTAAACTTTATAGTTGGGGCTAACGGAGCAGGTAAAACAACAATTTTGGAATCCATTTATTATTTATGCACAAATAAAAACTTTAATACAAAAACTGATAACGAAGTTATACTTTTTGGTAAGGACAGTTTTGTAGTAGAAGGAACGATTAAAGAATTAACGGAAAACGACATCAGGGTTTATTATTCATTGACAGAAAACAAAAAAGTATATTTTAGAAACAAAAAAAGCAATGACATGGCTTGGAAAACAGAAAGAAACATTCTTCTTAGGGCAAACTGTAGAATATTCTGGAAGTCCGATGTTTAAATCACTTGAAGATGTCCCAAAAGATAAGAAGAAAGAGATGCCTGTTGCAGAAGAAATGCAAATGGGAATAAGTATTGGAATGGCATTGGAAGGAAAAATACCAATATCAATTTTTCCAAGAATAGATTTTCTAATATGTGCAGTAAATCAATTAGTAAATCATTTAGATAAAATAGAAGAAATGAGTAATGGAGAATTTAAACCTGGAGTTATTATTAGAACACAAATTGGAAATATAGAACCACTTTATCCTGGTCCACAACATTGTGGAGATTATACTGATATGTTAATTTGGGGTTTAAAAAAGGTTTTAGTTATTAAGTTAGAATATGAACAAGATATTGTTACAAATTATAAACTTGCTTATGATAGAGCAAAAAAAGGAATGTCAACAATCTTAATAGAAACACCACAAGGAGGAAAGAATCCGAATCAATACAAAAAAT
>JADFGB010000250.1 GCA_022567875.1 Bacteroidota bacterium
TATCTACCGTCCCGTAGAAAACCATTTCGAGATCTTCTCTAAAATTTGTATGTTTCGAATATATGTTTTCGATGGCTCGAATAAAGCATGTTAAGTCGTAGCGAACAAACAATGAGCCGACATACGTTAGGATAAATTTATTGCTTGAGTTCGAGGGCAGGTTTTCAAAATCCAATTCATTAAAACCATTTGTGATAATAATGTTCTTCGTTTGGATTTTTATCCCACTGGTTTTTTCTGTTTCTTTTTTAATCGGTACTTTTTTGCAGATTGTTTGATTTTTTCTTTTACATATCCAACTACAAAATCTTTGTAGATATCTCTTTGATCAACATAGTCTTCAACTTCCAAACCGGACATTGTTAAATTATTAACAAGATCCTCCACAGACATATCACCTATGTCTACATATTCTTTTAACCAACTAAGTGAGATTTTCAATCTTTAAGCTCCGTATTAAAACTGTTTTAAAAATCTATAATCATTTTCAAAGAAAACTCTTATATCCTTTATTCCGTATTTTAACATAGCAATTCTTTCAATTCCCATTCCGAAAGCATATCCTGTATATTTTTCATTATCATAATTAACATTGTCAAATACATTCGGGTCAACCATGCCGCAACCCAATATTTCTAACCAGCCGGTATGTTTACAAATTTTACACCCCGCACCATTACAAATAAAACAAGTAATATCCATTTCAGCACTAGGTTCTGTAAAAGGAAAGAAGCTAGGTCGAAAACGGAATTTTAAATTATTTCCATAAAATTGTTTTGCAAAAGAAGCCAATGTTCCCTTTAGTTCAGCAAATGTAACATCTGTATCTACATATAACCCTTCAACCTGATGAAACATACAATAGCTTCTTGAACTAACGGCTTCATTCCTGTAGACACGGCCAGGCATAATTGCTCTTACAGGTGGTTTTTGTTCTTTCATTAGTCTTATCTGAACAGGAGAAGTGTGAGTGCGTAAAACAAATTCATCGCTTATAAAAAAAGTGTCTTGCATATCTCTTGCGGGATGATCAGGAGGAAAATTGAGTGCTTCAAAATTATTGTAATCGGATTCTAGTTCTGGCCCTTCAAAAACAGAAAACCCCATACCTTTGAAAATTGATTTGATTTCATCGAGGGTTTGAGTTAAAATATGCTTGCTCCCAACATTTCTCTCTAAACCCGGTAATGATAAATCAACATTAATATTTTTACTGCTTTCACTTTTAGAGACTTGCTCCCTTACAATATTAAATTGATTCTGAAGTTCCGAACGAAGTGTGTTTAAAACCTTACCTAATTGAGGTTTTTCATCCTTGTTTGCATCTTTTAACAGGATGAATAAAGAAGCTACTAAACCATTTTTACTAAAGTACTTAACCCTTAATTCTTCAAGTTGTTTATCATTATTGATATTAGAAATTTCTATTGAAAAATCTTTTTTTATCTGCTCTATTTTTTCTTGAAGCATTATTTATTCCATATTATTATTCACTCTTCGTACTTTTTTTATTTGGCTTTGTTGTTTTTTCTACATTCAATAAATAGAGAATTGTGAAGAGGAACGTACAAATTATTTAAAATGATGCCCCCTAAAAAAATCAGGAGGCAATAAATTAATTTTTTGTAAATACTACTAATTCACTAAAAACAGATGGATTTTCCAGAGCTAAATTTGACAATATTTTTCTATTTATATTTATTCCTTTTTGACTTAATGCGTGAATAAGCCTGGAATATGTAGTACCGTTTTGTCTTGCAGCAGCATTTATCCGAATTATCCATAATCTTCTAAAGGTTCTTTTCTTTAGTCTTCTATCTCTATATGCATGCACTAAACCTTTTTCTACATGGTTTTTAGCAACAGTAAAAACTTTGCTTCTTGCTCCCCAATATCCTTTAGCAAGCTTTAAAATCTTCTTCCTTCTTTTATGAGAAGCTACTTTATTTTGAGAACGAGGCATATTTATTATCCTTTATTTATTGTATCATAGTTTTTACGCGCTTTTCTTCCGATGATGAAACAAGAGTAGCGTGGCGTAAATTACGCTTTCTCTTTGTTGTTTTTGAAGTCAATATATGACTTGTATAAGCTTTTTTTCTTTTTATTTTACCGGACGCAGTTTTCCTAAAACTTTTACTTGCGCCTTTGTTACTTTTCATTTTTGGCATTTTTTAATCCTGTTAGTTTTTCTTTTTTCCTTTAGGTTTTAATGGAACTACAATTAAATTCATATTCCGCCCTTCCATTTTAAGCGGAGATTCTATTTTGGAAATATCTTCAACTTTTTCTACAAACCTTGCAAGTAAATCTTCACCTTGTTCCTTATATGCCATTTGTCTTCCTTTAAACATAACGGAAACTTTAACTTTATTTCCCTCTTCCAAAAAATTTATTGCGTGCCTTACTTTAAACTCAAAATCGTGTACATCAGTATTTGGGTGAAGTCTTATTTCTTTTAAAATTGATACAGTTTGATTCTTTTTTTGTAATTTTTCTCTCTTTTGTTGTTCATATTTAAATTTACCGTAATCAATAATTTTACAAACAGGTGGAGCCGCTTGCGGTGCTATTTCAACTAAATCCTGTCCTCTTTCATATGCTCTTTCCAATGCATCATTTATCAGCATTACTCCTAATTGTTTACCATCAATATCTATTACTCTTACCTGTTCAGAATTAATATCTTCATTTACTCTTACAATATTTCTTTTAGCGATTGAATACCTCTCACTTAGTTAATCAATTTATTTTTTATTTCATATGTAATATTATCAATAAAATCATTTAGAGACAAAGTTCCTTTATCACCTTCTTTATGTTTTCTAACAGAAATATTACCAGCAGTTTGTTCCCTTTCACCAACTATTAACATATATGGTATTTTATTTTTCTCACATTCTCTAATTTTATAACCAATTTTTTCATTTCTCTCATCAATTTCAACTCTTAATCCATTTTCTTTTAACGAATTTACAACTTTTTTTGCATATTCAACATAATTTTGAGAAACCGGTAAAACAGTTACTTGAACAGGTGTAAGCCAGGTAGGAAAATATCCGGCAAAATGTTCTATGAGTAATCCGATAAATCTTTCCAGTGATCCAAACGGTGCCCTATGAATAACAACCGGGCGGTGTTTCTGTCCGTCACTTCCAATATATTCCAAATTAAATCTTTCCGGCATAACATAATCAATTTGAACAGTGCCAAGCTGCCATTTTCTTCCCAAAGCATCTTTAACAATAAAATCAATTTT
>JADFGB010000251.1 GCA_022567875.1 Bacteroidota bacterium
ATAACTGAAACTAAAATACGAAGGGAGGTATTATTTATAGACATTTAAATGAAATTAATATTTCAACTTTTTAAGACTTTATTTATAAAATTAGCTGCTTCTTCAGATTGTTCTTTTTTTACCAAAAGGCTAATAATGGACATATCGCCTGGGGTCGGGAAGTTTCTGTCTCTTTGAGAAAAAATTATCGCGTCTATTCCTGCGCTTGTTAAATTATCTTTAAGCATTTGCATTTCATATTCAAGATTGGAGGTATAAATAGTAATCCAATCTTTTTCTTCTAATTCTTTGGGTTGAATGAGAGTAGCTTTGTCAATTAAGTATTATCTGCAATCGGGACAAAATGTTATGCCGTTTACATATTCATATTTACAATTAGGGCAAATTAGCATTATATAAGCTCAATCTTTTTCTTTTTGTAATAAGCAAAAATGATATAAACAACACCAATAAAAATCACAGTAAATAAAATCAAAAGGAAAAAAGATATCCTTATATCCAGAACTCCACTTGCGGATGAGTCGACCAGATCTTTATCTCCAATTAAAAAGTACATTATAATAGCAATAAAATTGTTTGTGAAATGAAGTATCATCGGAACAAAAATAGAGCGGCTCATATAAGCTGCAAAACTGAAATAAAGTCCGAGTATAATTAATGGAATTAAACCATATGGGTTAAAATGGTATAATCCAAAAAATACTGCTGTTATTACTATAGCCCATCTTGATTTTAATTTTAGTTCAAAACTAGTTTGTATAAAACCTCTGAACATAATTTCCTCAGAAACGGCAGGAACAATTGAAACTACAAAAATTACAAATATTGCATCAAATATTGTCTTAGTTGAAAGCAGATTTATATAGGATGTTTCTACAAGTTTGTTCAAGGAATCCAATAACGATTTAATTGAATTTATAAACGGAGATATTTCAGCCATTTTTTCAATAAAATGGTTTTGAATAGATACATAGTTTTGAAGTAACGGTGTAAGTACAAATATGCCTATTATAAATAATATTACTTCTTTGTAGTCGGGGGTTTTTAGCTTTAGAATTATGTTAAAATCATTATAAATCCATTTACTGAATATTATTGCAGGAAGTAAAATAAAGAGCAGTTGGCTTGCCATTGTCATAATACGAAGTCCGTTCACAGGCGCATTATTTATGTCAAAACCAAAAATTATAAAGGTAAGTAAACCCCCTACAAATTGATAAAGAAAGAATCCCCCTATCAGTCCAATAAAACCGGCAGTAATAGGAGAAATCTGTGGTTCAAAACCATTTATTGTTATGCGTGTGTCTTTTTCGTCATTTTGGTTTTGTTCAAAACTATCCTCATCATTATAATTATTTCCCATATAAAAAAATATGGAATTTAGAGTGTAATTCCTACGTTTTTTTATAGAAGTTAGCTTTTTTTGAAGTTTCTAGTCAGGAAGCTTTGCTTTAAATTCACCGGCTAATCCGGAATACTCCGAAAGCACAGCATCAATAGAACCGACAACAATTTTGGACTTTATTTTTATTGGTACCTTCAACTCATCATCGGAGAGCCATATATATATACTTCCTTTACTTTTAAATAAGCCACCTGCTTTCACTTTAGGTTCTATTAATATACAATTAAATTTACCTGCTGGTACATCAATTTCTTCTTTTCCTTTATATATTAAATCAAGATTATATGTTTTGCCTTTGTGAAAATTCTTTAGATGAATTTCATCATTTATTTTTAAATTAGAATAGTCAAATACTCTGGCAAGATATAAAGCCGAAATAATATCATTTACATATTCCGGAATATCAAAAATTCCTTCGCTTGTAAAAGCTTTATTATTTCTTTGATCAAAATAAGCTGAGTAATCTCTTTTATACCCACCTTCTCTAATATGCTGTTCAAATCTCCAGGGAAAAAGTCCTTCTTTATCTATGAATGTTTCGTATCTGTCTCTAACTTTATATATCCAATCAAAACTTGGTACAGAATTAACCTCGAAAATAACGTGATGAACTTTCCGGTTAGCTATAATTCTTTCATCTTTTATCTGCATGACTGAAATACCGGCTGTTACAAATCCATATTTAATTTTAAATGTAAGTTTTTCCCCTACTTTAAAAGAATTGTTTTCAATTACTCTAAAAGAGTCCGGCATAGTTTGAGCAAAATTATTTCTAACTAACAAAAATGCAAGATAAAAAAATAAATATGTAGTTTTTAATTTGTAATTCATCTCAATAACTGGTTTAAGAAAAAGTGAATTTTAATTTTTTTATATAATCAACAACATCATTCATATCTATATTATTCATACATCCTTCATTTGAACACTGTTCCTTTTTACAATCTTTACAATTTAATGGGGGGATAAAAACCTTGCTTTTTGAGCCATATGGGCCCCATCTTTTATATGAACAAGTCAATAAATTGGGATAAAAACCAATAACATTTTTATTTAAAGCTGAAGCAATATGTAATGGTCCGGTTGAATTTGAGATAAACAAATCACATTTATTAATTAAAGCTATTAATTCAGATAAACTAAATCTCCCTGCAAAATTATAGACTTTTTCATTAATAATTAAATTAGAGAAAATTACTTTATCATCATTATTTCCCGTAATAATAATTTCAACATCCGAACATAAAAATATTTTTTCTATTAACTCTATATATTTATTAATAGGCAAATCGACAGAACTACCACCACTACCCGGATGAATAATATATAGGGGTTTGGTTAAATTTATGTTTTCAGTTTTTAAAATCACGTCAATTTTTTTTTGAATATCTTTATTTATTTGTAAAGAATAATTTACATTTTCTTTGTTTATTTTTTCATCTATTCCAATTTCTTTTAATAACTCAATATTAAATTCAAGCTCATACTTTTCGGCGAATTTTCTATTAACAAAAACTTTTTTATTAAATAAAAACGAATACCAGCGAAAGCCTGTTCCTATTCGGTTTTTAATTTTTGATAAAAACCATTTATCAATTTTGGATACATTATGGATTTTATCAATAGAAATTCCTTTGGCGTCCATCAGGCCCTGGTAGGCCGTCCTATCGAGCCGACCCGCAGGAGACTGTCCACGGCGGCGGGCCTGCCCGTTCTTTCGGCCCAGGCCCAGCAGAACCTACTTCCTGAAGAACTGGACGTGTTCGACCGTCTCAGGGCCGAGGCGGGGATACCGTTGGGAGCGTTCCAGCAAGAACAGCGGTCGGCTCTACCGGGAAGGTTGATTCCCC
>JADFGB010000252.1 GCA_022567875.1 Bacteroidota bacterium
TATGACCGCGCTTACAACTGCCCTGGCATTAGTTCCCCTGGCATTGACAGGCGACTTGCCCGGTAACGAAATACAAAGCCCGATGGCTAAAGTGATTCTCGGAGGGCTGCTCAGTTCGACCCTCTTAAATATATTTATTGTTCCTGTTGTTTATTATATTACAAATGTTAAAAAAGAAAAACCATGATACATAAGATAATACATACCGCTTGCTTTGTGATGATAATTGCAACAAGCATCAATGCACAAAACAATATTGATAATGAAGTTATAGATATTCCAGAGACCTATCCCAAAACCATATCGGAAATGCTAATAACCACGCATAATCATTTAATCGGATTTGCGCTTATATTTTTTGCTATAGGCTTAATATTTTATTTTAATTCTATCATCACAGGTTTTTGGAAAATATTTCTGATGATAGAACCTTTAGTTTCAACAATTGTTACATTTGCCTCTATTTGGGGGATGAGATACATTGCCCAAGAGTTTGTTTATTTAGCGGCTGTTTCTTCGGCTTTAATTTATTTATCATTTTTCATAATGTCAGTAATAATATTTTATGAATTAATTTTTAAAAAAAATAAATCAAAAAATGAATAGACGTGATTTTATTAAAACCGGTAGTATAGGATTAGCTTCTTTATCCACAGGTGTTGGTATGGGGAGTATATTGTTAAATGATAATAAAGATGATAAAATATTTTCTACCTATGCATTTTTACCTGATGATAATAAAATAATTTTAGATTGTTTAAAAATATTTCAGCATAAAATTAAAAGTAGAATTTTTTCTTATTATTTAAATAATAACCAGTTAAACGAAATAATTAATAAAAGATTTTATGTCGAGAAAGATTTCTTTTTTACTAAATCTTTTGTTGATGTAAAATTAATCTGTATTAACGATAATATTAATGGGGATATTTATGTTAATAATAAATCAAATTTGGTTTTAGATCCCAATAGAGATTTTGATAAGAAACTTTTTGTATTTAGAGAAAAGATAAATTCTAAAAAAAGTAAATATTTATTAAGTATAGAATTAAATGAAAGAAATCTACTATCGGATATTATAAATCCCAAAAATAAAATAATTGAAATAACAAATAACAAAGGACTATTCGAGAAAATATCTTTAATGAAAAATTATTCTTTAGTGAATATTCCCGGAAGTATTGGCAATACAGAAATAAAGATAGAAAACGGGAAAGTATTTGTTATCAATTCACCATGCAGACATAAACTTTGCAAAAATATGTCCCATATTTCCGGCAACAAAACTATTGCCTGTGTTCCGAATAAAATACTAATTAAAATAATTTAAATGTTATTCCGTAAAAGACGTATAATTATTTACTCAGTAATTGTAATAATATTTTTTACTGCAGGAATTTACATTGCAAGTTTTATTATACCTTCCAGTGAAAAAATAATTAATCGTACTCAGATAGTAATGGGTACGGTTGCCGAAATTAAAATTATAAATGAAAATGTTGATGTCTCAAATAATGCTATAAACTTTGCGTTTAATGAAATAAAAAGAATTGAAAAAATATTTTCAACTTATGAAAAGAATAATAATATATGGGATATTAATCATTCAGATAAAAACAAAATAAAATTAGATAAAGAACTTTATAACTTTATTTTAGTATGCGATTCTATTTGGCGACTTACAAACGGATCATTTGACCCTTCTTTGGGAAGCATTACACTTGCTTGGGGATTTAATGGTGACAATCCAACAGTTCCGCAAAAGAAAAAATTAAATCTTGCATTAGCTAATTCAGGTTGGAAGAATATTGAAATTTATGATAAAGGGATTATCAAAAAGAAAAACATACAATTAGATTTCGGATCAATAGCAAAAGGCTATGCAGTTGATAAGGCTATCGATATAATAAAATCATTCGGTATTAATAAAGCACTTGTAAATATAGGTGGAGAAGTAAAGGGGATAGGGAAGGATTGGCAAGTAGGAATTAAACATCCGCGTGTAATTAATTTATTGTTATCTAAAATTAAATTGAATAATTACGGGATTGCTACATCCGGTGATTATGAAAAATATTTTTTTGAAAATGGTTAAAGATATTCTCATATATTTAATCCGTTAGATGGTTATCCGGCAAATAACTGCAGAAGTGTATCGGTCATAAATAAAAATGTAATGTTTGCCGATGCACTATCGACAGCTTGTTTTGTTTTAGGTCCGATTGAAGGAATAAAACTTATTAACAAACTTCCGGACACAGAATGTTTGATAATTGATAAAAAGGGTAAAGAATATAAATCGAAAGGATTTGATGAGTTCAGAGTAAGCAGTCAATAGTCTTTGGTCAATGGCTTGTATTCAAATCTGAAATTTAAAATATTGTTTGAAAATTTAGAGTTAAACTAGTTGGCAAAGTTAAACTCCTTTTAACACCGACAGAAACATTCCAGCTTAATTCTTTTTCTTTTTGTTTGTTGAAAGCAGATACTAAACGAACAGCATTTATTACACTTGCAATTCTATTTATAATTAATGCGCCGGCAATAAATTTAAGGTCATTAAAAGACTGCTCGCTGGATGACCATATATCTCTGTATTGTTTTCTTGCTTCATTATTCTGCCAGTTCCAGTAAAATTTATTTTTGTCTAACATTGCTCCAAAATCTCTTTCAAGTGCTTTCTGATTGTTAAAGTCATCGATGTTTATATAAATACCGATAGTAGAAAAGTAAGTATCTGTTTTACCTTCTTTTATAATCTGTTCTAATTTTGGGTGTTTCCATTCCTGTTGTGAAGAGTCAAATTCTATAGAAGATCCAACAAATATTCTTGAAAGATTGGTGAAAGTTCCTCCACTATCATCAATAAACTCTGCTTCAAATTCCTGCTTTCTAATACGTTCAGGAAGATCTTTCATCAATGTAACCAGAAGTTTTGGATAGTTTGGACGAGTAAGTAATGCGGAGCATCCGGGCCGAGACAAGAGAGGATAACCGAGTTGAACTGTAGAAAGCCTCACTTGGGAACCATCTCGGCCTTGGCTCCCGGAAAGGAGGAAGATGAGCATGGTTGAGGTAGAAATTCCTAGAGACATGTACGCTCCGAGGGTGATTACAGTGATAGAGGCTCCCGTGCGCAGGGGCAAAGGCACTGAAGAGGACATAATAAGGCGAGTTATGCAGTATTATACACTCGAAGGACAGTTGCTTGCTGAAAACG
>JADFGB010000253.1 GCA_022567875.1 Bacteroidota bacterium
CCAATTATTAGAATATCTAAAATAAAGATCAGTTGCAAAAAAGCCCTTATCAACAACAAACAATGAACTATCTCCAAAATTAATAATCTGATTCTTCCTTAATTTTTTTAAAGGAATTGTTTCATCAGAACCTCGTATAAAAATTTCAGCACTATATTCATCAAGAGTTGGTTCATTAATTCCTTCAAGTGAAATAATTTTTGTATTTCCATTAATAAAAAATAAAAATTATGGCATAGCTTATAAAGAATCACCTGATAAGCGTGGAATAGATAACGGTTTAATATATAATAATGATAAATTTAATTTATTATCGGTAGAAGCTCTACATGTTGAACTGCCATCAAACTATCCAACAAGAGATATATTAAAAGTTATTTTAAAGACAAATAATAATGATACACTTTATGTTTTTATTAATCATTGGCCATCAAGGAGGGGAGGACAAGAGAAATCAGAAAAGAACAGATTACAGGCTGCGCAAATATTAAGAAATAATATTGAAGAATTGAACTCAACAAAACAAAATCCCAATATCCTTATAATGGGTGATTTTAATGACACGCCTACTAATAAATCTTTCAGAGATGTTCTAAAGGCTAAACCATTGGTGAATTTTTTAATGAAAATAAAGAAACATACCGAACAAATAAAAGGCATCTATAATTTAGCATATGAAACTGCGTTAAATGGACATGGTACAATGAAATACAGAAATGTGTGGTATATGTTGGATCAAATTATTGTTTCAACAGCTATGCTTAGTAAAAGAGGATTTACTTATTTATTAGGTTCATTTAAAATATTTAATCCAAATTTTATAATAGAAAAATCCGGCAGATATAAAGGATTACCTTTGCCTACATACGGAGGGAACAAATACTTAGGTGGTTATAGTGATCATTTCTCAGTATTTGCTAAGTTTGTAATTACAAGCAATTAGAAATAACATTATATTTAATAAATCTAAATTAGATAGGAAAAAAATGAATAATAAGAAATATATATTTTTAGCTTTTATAATTTTATTTTTTGTTAAGGTTCAAGCCCAAGGAATAAAGAAATCAGAAATAAATTTTTTTCCTATTAATCACGCTTCATTGATAATTAAATCAACTTCTATTACAATTTATGTAGATCCTGTCCAAAAAAATGATGTATATAAAAAATATCCTTCACCGGATATTATTTTAATTACGGATATACATAGTGACCATTTGAATAAAAGAGTTGTAGAGTCTATTAAAAAAGGAAAGACTAAAATTATTGCACCAAAAGCAGTTATATCTAAATTAGGATTTGGAGAAATATTGAATAACGGTGACGAGATAAAAGTATTTGATGTAATAATAAAAGCAATACCAATGTATAACATTACAAAGGAAAGGCTAAAATTTCATAAAAAGGGCAGAGGGAATGGGTATGTATTAACAATTAATGGAAAAAGGATTTACATATCAGGTGATACTGAAGACATTAAAGAAATGAGAGAACTTAAGAATATTGAATATGCTTTTGTGTGTATGAATTTACCTTATACAATGTCTATAGAACAAGCAGCTTCAGCAGTTTTGGAATTTATACCTAAAATAGTTTACCCATATCATTATAGGGGCCCTGAAGGTTACAGCGATATTGAAAAATTCAAGAATTTAGTAATAAGAGAAAAGAGCACTGATGTTAGATTGCTAAATTGGTACAAATAAATACTAATTTTTATTATTGACATTGTTTTTATAATTCTTTATTCTAACATCATTATTTTTTAAAGTTATGGAATTAATCACCCCTTAACCGGCATTTATTTAATTTATTGGAGGTTATTCTCAATGGATATATTAGGATTAATATCATCAATATCGCACATAATAGCACAAGCTACAAATGATTCTGGTGCATTAAATTGGTTAGCGGCTAAGTACGAAGCCGGTGGATTTTTTATGCATCCAATCTTAGGAAGTTTAGTCCTAGGACTTGCTTTTTCCTTTGAAAGATTTTGGACTCTTTCAAGAGCTAAAGTTAACGCTAAAGATTTTCTCATCAGAGTTACAACTGCACTTAAAGAAGGTGGCGTTGAAGAAGCAAGAGAATTATGTGCAAGTACGAGAGGACCTGTTGCATCAGTATTTCACGCAGGATTATTAAGAGCGGATGAAGGATTAGATGCTGCTGAAAAAGCTATTATGGCTTACGGTGGTATTGAAATGGGATTTTTAGAGAAAGGAATGATTTGGATTTCTACTTTTGTTACAATTGCACCTATGCTTGGCTTTACCGGAACAGTAAAAGGTATGATTGGAGCATTTGACTCAATTAAAGAAGCTGCTCAAATTTCACCAGCTATTGTTGCTGATGGTATCTCTGTTGCTCTTTTAACAACACTTTTTGGGCTTGTTGTTGCTATGATTCTTCAAGTGTTTTACAACTTCTTAATTACTAAAATTGATGGTTTAGTTGGTGAGATGGAAGAAAGTTCAGTACAGTTAATAGATGCTTTATATGAATTAAAGAAAAAATAATTCTGGAGTTAATTATTATCTTAATAATTTATTTTTAGGCGAATATTAGTAATGATTAAAAAGAAAAAAATAGCTGAAGCATCAATTCCTACAAGTTCAATGGCTGATATTGCATTTCTACTTTTATTATTCTTCTTAGTTGCTACAGTTATAGATGTAGATACTGGTATTGGTTTAACATTACCTGAATATGTTGAAGATATTAATACTGTTAAAGTACCAAAAAACAGAATGGCTGCTATACTTATTAATTCTAATGGTGATGTACTGCTTGATAATAAGTCAATATCAGTTGTTCAAATAAAAGATAATCTTAAAAGACGTATAATAACTAAAATAGGTTTACCGTCTAATAAAAAACTTATCGTTTCTTTAAAAACTGATAGAAAAACACTATATAACATATATATACAAGCTTTAGATCAAATTAAACAAGCTTATTTTGAAGTAAGAGATGAATATTCAAATGATATTTTTGGATCTAAATATAAAAGACTTGTAGGACTTCAACAAAAAGAGGTGCAAAAGGAAATACCTATAATTATTTCTCTTGCTGAACCTGAAACAGTTAAAAAATAAGAATAAAAGGATAATTAAAAAATGGCTTTTGAAAAACGAAGAGCAAAAACTAGTCAAGAAATTCCTACAGCATCTATGCCTGACATTGTCTTTATGCTTCTTTTATTTTTTATGGTTACA
>JADFGB010000254.1 GCA_022567875.1 Bacteroidota bacterium
TCTGCAAATTTTTCTGCTAAATAAATAGGCACTTTACTAAACGGTGCCCAAATAACAATCCCACTAATATTAAAAAGTAAATGCGAAAATGCTACTGTAACTGCAGCTTGGCTTCCGGTAATAAGAGATGCAAGTAAAGCTGTTACGGTTGTTCCAATATTTGCACCGAGCGTATATGGAAAGATTTTCTTTAATGTTAAAATACCGGCTCCTGCAAGCGGTACCATTAGAGAAGTAGTTATGGAACTGCTTTGAACAAGAACTGTTAAGAAAACTCCGACAACAAAAGCACGCAATGCGTTTTTGAAAAGATATTTATCAAACCAGTTTTGGGCCTTTGCAACTACCATAATTTTAAGTGAGCCAACCATGAATTTTAAGGCAATAAATAGTACAACTAAAGCCAAAACTAAAAGAAGCCACGGATAATCTCCTAAGTTGTTTGTAAAAAAATGTACTATCGGTTTTGTAATGGCTTTTACAGGGCTTAAAATATTTAATCCGCCAACACCTGTAAATGCTATCTCTAATTTTTCTGAAATAATTCCGAGAAAATTTGTTGTTACTTGTAAAGGATATATAATTAAGACTGATAAGAAATTGAAAAAATCGTGCACTGTTGCAGCGGCAAATGCGCGTTTAAATTCGAAACTTCTGTTGATCTTCGGAATAGCGCAAATCGTGTTTGTAATTGACGTGCCGATGTTTGCTCCCATTATTATTGGGATAGCTCCATTTATATCAAGTACACCGCCGGCAACCATTCCAACAACAATAGATGTAGTTGACGACGAACTTTGTATAATGGAAGTTGCAAGAATTCCTATGAATAAACCAACAAGAGGGTTGCTTGTACTTGCAATAAGAGTCTCGGCAAAATCTTTTCCAAATAATTTTACCGATGAACCCATCAAGTCCAGGCTAAAAAAGAAAATATAAAGAAAGAATATTAATTTTAATGATGCAAATAAATTTGGGTGTTGTTTAATAAATTTATTTATGGCTGACACTAACAAATCCAATCGATAATTTAAAAATTATTATTAATCAATATGAAAGATAAAATTTTATTTGAATAATTTTTATTATAAAAAAATATTCGTTTTGATATATAATATATCTTAAGGTAATATTATAAGAAATAAATATATATATAATTTGTTCGGAAAACTCAAAGGATTAACATTGGTGACTATCACAACTTTTTCTGTTTTTTATCGACTCCCATATCAACAAAACCCAGCCAATCATTAGGGCAATACCGCCGAAAGGAGTAAAAGCGGCAAACAAAGTTACCTGAGTGACTACATATAAATAAAGAGAAAATGAAAACAAAAAAACACCTACTGAAAAAAATAGTGCTGATTTGAAATACTTCTCATTTCCTAATAAACCGATAAGCAGAATTACAACTGAGTGTATTAAATTATAATATGTTGCTGTTTTAAAAATTTCCACCATTTCGGGTGCTAAACTGTCTTTTAAAACGTGAGCTCCAAATGCACCCAACGCTACACCAAAAAATCCGTAAGCACCGGCAATAGTTATCCATATATTTTTTTTCATTGATATTCCTTAAATATATATTTACAATTTTAGCGAACAATAAAATAAGTAAGAAAAAAAATAGCTGCTTAAATATAATATTTCTTAAATTTACTATTCATAAAAAATTTTTAAAGGAATAAATGAAAACTTTACAAAAATTTATACTACCGGCTCTGATTATAGCCGTTATCGCACTAATTTATTTTTCTTATTTTGCCGGTAACGATAAACTCGGTTCCTTCTCTGATTTTGATACTAACAACAGTGCGGTAAAAGATATTAAAGTTCAAATGCTTCAGGATAGAGGAATAAATAATAATATATTTTATGTGTCCGATATAAACGGGGAAGTTGTTTTAGTACAAGCTGATAAAATTCCACAAGGAATTGAAAAGGCAGTAACCGTGATTCTAAGGGGACATCTTAATAAAGATTCATTCCACGCACACGATGTTTTATTAGATCAGCTCAGATGAATAAATTTGAATTAGTTTCAAATTATAAACCTACCGGTGACCAGCCACAGGCAATTGAAGCTTTGGTCAAAGGTTTAAACAAAGGAGAAAAGCATCAGACACTTTTGGGAGTAACCGGGAGCGGTAAAACTTTTACTATTTCAAATGTTATAAAAGAAGTAAACAAACCGACTTTAATTTTATCTCACAACAAAACTCTTGCGGCTCAACTTTATTCTGAATTTAAAGGGTTTTTCCCGAATAACTCCTGCGAATTTTTTATAAGTTATTATGACTATTACCAACCCGAAGCTTATGTTGTTGCCAGCGATTTATACATCGAAAAAGATTTTTCAATTAATGAAGAAATTGACAGGCTAAGATTAAAAGCAACCACTGCTTTAATAGAAGGAAGAAGAGATGTTATTGTTGTAGCCAGCGTAAGTTGTATTTATGGAATCGGTGACCCAAAAGAATATAAAAGTCAAATAATCTTTATAAAAAAAGGCGATGAAATTGAAAGGAAAAAATTCCTTCGTAAATTAATCGACATTCATTATGTAAGGAATGATTTAGATTTTAGCCGCGGTACTTTCCGGGTAAGGGGAGATGTAATAGATATAATACCTGCGTATCAATACGAAGAAGCACTTCGAATAGAATTTTGGGATAACGAGGTTGAAAAATTATCAATCATTGATTCCCAAACAGGTGAAGAAATAAGAGAAGTTGAATCTTCTCCTATTTATCCTGCAAAATATTTTGTAACGGAAAAGGGAAAAGTTCTAAAAGCAATTTACAGTATTGAAGATGAGCTTAAAGACAGACTGAAATATTTAAGGAACGAAGAAAAATATTTAGAGGCACAAAGAATAGAGCAGAGAACCCTTTTCGATATTGAAATGATGAAAGAAATAGGTTACTGTTCAGGAATAGAAAACTACTCCAGGCATTTAGAGGAAAGAAAACCAGGAGTAAGGCCATATAATCTTTTCGATTATTTTCCGGATGATTTTCTTCTTGTAATTGATGAGTCACACGTTGCTGTTTCTCAATTAAGAGCAATGTACAACGGCGACAGATCAAGAAAGGAAACCTTGGTTGAATATGGTTTCAGACTTCCCTCTGCACTTGATAACCGTCCAATGAAATTTGAAGAATTTGAAAAAATTGTAAACCAAGTTATTTATATGAGTGCAACTCCTG
>JADFGB010000255.1 GCA_022567875.1 Bacteroidota bacterium
CCTTTTTTCGATCTTGCAACATTAGGCGGGCAATATGATATACGAGCATTTGATACAGGAAGATTTTATGGTCAACATTCAGTATTTGCAAGTGCTGAATTAAGGTACGTAGTAATGCAGATGATTTTTATGGGTTTTCCTGTAGATATAGAAATGGCACCTTTTATAGATACTGGTCAGGTTTTTAACAGTGATGGCATTAACGGAAGATTTAATGTAACTGCAGGAATGAGTGTGAGAATTTTAATGAGACCTAACATTGGAATTATAGCCAATGCTGCTGTAGGGCAGGATGGACTTGTTTTTACAGGCGGTGTGAATTTACCCTTTTAATTTAATATATTTAGGTGCACATTTACAAATCATAAATTTTAATGGAGTAATAATGAAAAGATATAGCCTAAATCTTTTTGTTGCAGCAACAGTTTTGTTTTTTAGTTTTACCGTAGTTTCTGCAAAGGGAATTGAAAATTCAATAACCGGTAACGGAATAATTAAAGATTTTCAAAAAAATTTGAAAGATGCACAGGAAAAAATTCTATCACTTGCAGAAGAAATTCCTGAGAAAGATTATTCTTGGAAACCTTCTGAAGGAGTAAGAACTGTTGGCGAATCTCTTGTGCACGTAGCAGTGGGTAATTTCTTTATTATGCAATACTTGGGATTTAAGTCTAACGAAAAGATCTCTTTCAGTTTGGAAAAAGAAATTACAAAAAAAACAGATATTATTGCGCTTCTTAAAAAATCGTTTAAATTCAATAATAAAAACATAAACAAAGTTGATGAAAAACAACTTGACGTGGAAGTAGATTTTTTCAACAAACAAAAAGCTACAAAAAGATATGTATTGCTTTCGATAATTACACATAACCACGAACATTTGGGACAATTGATTGCTTATGCAAGAAGTGTTGGTGTTGTTCCGCCTTGGTCACAAAAGAAAAAATAATTAAAATAATCTCGAAGAGTTCGGAGTCTTACGACTGTTTCTCTTTAACATTTAAGGTGAAGCAGGATTTTTAAATTTATCTTAAAATCCACTAATTCTATTTTCAATTCTTTAAATTTATAATAAGTTTGTATAACCTATTAGTGATTTTATTCACAATTTATTATTCTTAATTTTATCATTTTAATTTAAAGACTTCATTTGGATAAGATAAAAATTCAAGCCAAAAAGCAAATTGAAGAAAATATAATTCGTCTTACAGTAGATGGCTTTAATTTGTCTTCAGTTTCAGAGAATGATTACAATTTTAGTGTTAATATTTTAACTGCCAAAAATGAAGTTAAACTATTAGTTTACTTTGGAAAAAAGGGAGTAAAAAAAGTTCTTCAAGGAAATAAAGAGACAGAATTTTATCATAAAATTAATGATTTGATTTTTGGAAAAAAATTATTTGGTTTTGAAGAAAATAAAATTGATGAACCATCAAATTATATTGGTACAGATGAATCGGGTAAAGGTGATTATTTTGGACCGTTAGTTGTAGCAGGAGTTTTAGCCGATAAACAATCTCTATTTGAATTAAAAAAGATTGGAGTAAAAGACAGTAAAGAATTAACAGACCCTGCAATTAATAAATTAGCAGTAAGGATAAAAATTTTAGTGAAGGGAAGGTATGAAATTATTGCAATTAATCCTGCAAAGTACAATGAACTTTATTCTAAGATTGGAAATCTAAATAAACTTTTAGGTTGGGCACATGCTAAAGTGTTAGAAAATATATTAGAAAAACATAAAGTAAATGAAGCCATAAGTGATAAGTTTGGAGATGAAAAATTAATAATGAATTCATTACAAAAAAAAGGACAGAAATTAATTTTACATCAATATACAAAAGCCGAAAGATTTACCGCAGTTGCTGCTGCATCAATTTTAGCAAGAGCAAAATTTAATTATTGGTTTATAATAATGAATAAAAAGTATAATGTTCAATTACCCAAAGGAGCATCAAACAAGGTTGAAATATCAGCAAAAGAAATTATAAATAATTTTGGAAGGGATGAATTAAAGAATTTAGTAAAACTTCATTTTAAAACAACAAAAAAGATTTTATAAATAAAAATAAATCAAAGAAATAAAATGGCGAAAGAAGTAAGAAGAATTGGTGTATTAACAGGAGGAGGTGATTGCCCGGGGCTTAATGCTGTTATTAGAGGCGTTACAAAACCTGCTCAAGATTATGGTATGTCTGTCCTTGGAATTATGGACGGCTTTGAAGGATTTGTTGAAGGTGCTTTCGGTGGTGGTAGATTAATTGAAAAGAAACGCATTGTAAATCCAGTTGTATTGAAAATTAAACTTACAAATTGGAAATATCTTGCTATAATTCCTTGGATAATTTTATTAATTATAGGTGCTACAATCCAAATTTCTTTCTTTACTGGTACGACTTGGAAGGTGACTAATGTGTTGCTTGATGTTGCAGGTTCAACAGGATATTTAAGAGTTTCAGATACAAGTGTAGAATTTTATCATAATGAAGTTTTAAAGAAAACAAAAGAATTTTTACAGACAGGAGACTTAATGATTGAAGATGCAAGTGGATTATCCTTTGTAGATTCAAATGGTGTCTTTCATGAAGGGGACTTATCAAAAGCGGAAGGTAATTTCTTTAGATTTGTCCTGCCAATTTTACTTGTTCTATATTTCTTATTAATTTTCTGGACTATTAAAAGGGCTTTTGGATTTAAAGGATTATTTAGGTTTAAGAGAGCATAAAGCAACACTTGTAATTCTATAATTAATCAATAACCAAAAAGTTTAAATCACTTTAAAGGCTTTATAAAGTTATGGAAACTCCATTTAATATCAAGAGCCTATATTTGCCAATAATTTTACTTCTATTATTATTCACTTCAGTAGCAGTCTCACAAAAAGCATTCTTAAAACCAAAAAATGTTATTGCTTCTTCAGATTTAAATTTAAATGTTGAAGTAACTAGTAACGGCTTCATTATTAACAATAAAGTTATAGATTTCTACATTGAGTATGATGGAGTAAAGGAAGCAATAATTGATAAAAAAACAAAATTAAATTTTAAAACAAGTCTCACACAAGAAGGAGAGGATATAAGATACAATCACACCTTCGACAAATAAGAGAAAGAAAGAGTCAGTAAATTTCTTTATAATTTTCCTAAAGGGTGTAATTATGATAGTAAAAGATACTTCATAGACTGTAATTTTGGAAGCGATAGTTTC
>JADFGB010000256.1 GCA_022567875.1 Bacteroidota bacterium
GGGTAATGGTGCTAACATAGTGTATTTATTTATACTTTTGATATTTTCCTTTCTTTGTACGCCTATCATATTTCCTGATTGGTTTTCTTGTTTGTAGCATCTGTTTGGTTTTGTGCGTGATTTGCTAAATGCTTCATAAATATTCTTACTATAAAGATAAGTATTTATTAATTATTTTGATTATCAATTTATATTATTGTTTTCTATTTCAATAATTTTATTAAGTCTTCTTTGATGTCTCCCACCTCCAAAATTAGTATTAAGCCAGATTTCAAGAATTGACTTAATAGTTTCTTCGCCAAGAGCTTTTGCTCCCAGAACCAGTATATTTGCATTATTATGTTCCCTTGCACTACTTGCAGAAAATTCACTATAGCATGTAGCAGCTCTAATTCCTTTTAATTTATTCGCTGTTATGGAAGAAGGAATGCCTGTAGCATCAATTATAATCCCAAACTTTACTTCATTTCCTTTCACTTTATTTGCAACTGCAAAAGCAAAATCCGGATAGTCGCAAGATTTTTCATCAAATGTACCAACATCAATTACATCATAACCTTTGTCGATAAGTATTTTTGATAATACATTTTTAATTCTAAAACCCGTGTGGTCACTACCAATGGCAATTCTTCTTACGGTTTGCGATTTTTCAATTTCATTAATTGTTAAAGGAATGTTTTCGGCTGAACTTTTTTTAACTGTTGCAATATCTAATGTTTTAATTTTATCCCAGGCTAAAGCTGTAACAATATCTTCATCACTAATTGGTAGAACATTCCCTCCTGATTTAGCAAATTTAATTACATCAAGTTCAGTTATTAATTTTTTCATAATTTGATAATTCTAAATTAGATCTAAAAATATTAAATAAATTTATTACAAGTATTCGTTTAACTTATTTACTTTTAGATAATCTACAATTTTTTTGACATCCTGACTTCTATCCCTCCTGCAAATGAGTAAAGAATCTTTAGTATTTATTACTATTAGATTATCAACACCAATTAAAGCGGTAAATTTATCAGGTGAATAAACATAGGAGTCAATTGTCATATCAGTAAATATTTCTCCGTTTAATACATTCCCGCGTTCATCTTTTTCAGATAGTTCATATACTTCTTCCCAACTGCCGACATCACTCCAAGTGAAATTACCTTTTGTCAAAAATACTTTTTTGGATTTTTCCATAATTCCATAGTCAATTGAAATACTTCTTAGTTTACTGTAAATATTTTCTAATATCTCTTCAAAATTATCTGACGAGAAACTTGCTTTTAGTTTTTGTAATCCATCACTTAGATCCGGTAAATATTCTTTTATTTCGTAAAGTATGGTATCTATCCTCCAGATAAACATACCACTGTTCCAAAAGAAATCACCGCTTTCTAAAAATCTTACGGCTGTTGCATAATTGGGTTTCTCTGCAAAAGTATAAACATTATAAATTCCTTCCTCAACTTCTTTCTCATTTATTTGAATGTAACCAAAACCGGTTTCGGGCTTTGTTGGCTGCACACCTATTGTAACCAATCCTTTTGATTTATATGCATATTCAGCGGCTCTATTTAATGTGTTATGAAATTCTTCTTTATCTTTGATAATATGGTCAGCAGGTAAAACCAATGTAACAGCCTCAGGGTCTAATTTTTCTATAAAGATTGAAGCCAAGCCAATACAGGGCGCTGTATTTTTCCCAAATGGTTCAATTAGGATATTCTTTGAAGGTATACTTTTTAGTTGTTTAATAATTTCATCTTTTTGTGTTTTATTAGTTATAATAAAAATATTTTTCTCTTCAATTAATCCTTCCAAACGTTCAACAGTATTTTGGATCATAGTTTTACTATTAAAAATTTTAAGAAGCTGTTTCGGTGTTTTTTCTTTGCTTCTTGGCCAGAACCTTGAGCCCACACCCCCTGCCATTATCACTGCATATAATTTCATATCTGATTTATCCTTCAATTTTAATAGATTTAATCTGGCGACCGAATGATTCGGCCCTGTTTAAGTAACTTGTAATATCAACATCTTTTCCTTTTACAACTGCAACTATCACAATAAGACAAGCTCTCATAGATTCAACAATTTCCTTAGTCGGTGATAATTCATTTGCCCTTACCAATAATAGTGCTTTAGCAACTATATTATGCATATTTGAAATTATTTCAAATCCCCTTTCTTCAGCTAAGTTACCATTGCTTTCAAGAATTTCACAATATTTTATCAGTTCTTCAGAATCCGGATTGCTTACTAAAAGAGCTTTCAATAGTTCATCTACGTTTTTTATCGGCTGTAAAATTGCATCTTCAAAATTCTGGAATAATGTGCCTGGTTCAACAGGCTCATCTTCCATTATTATTTTTTCTTTTAGTATCTCAGTTTCTGATTTTTCAAAATGAGAGCTGTGTGCTGTTCCATAATTGATACTTCTATCAATTCCATTTGTAAGTCCGTTTTCTCTTATCTTAGAGATAGTCTCTCTAAATTTTGTAGGGTTTACTGCATCTAATAATCTACTCATATCACTAATTAAATATCGGCTATGCTCTTTAAATTTATCAGAAATTTTTAATAAGTCTATTGTCCCTTGTGTCAAATACCTATAAATCTCATCTAATCGTATAGCAAATGTTGAAAGCTCTGTAGTTGTTTTCATCAGCTTAATTTCTTTTTCTAAATTATCAGCTTTTGCAATCAGCTCACGTAATAGACCAACTACTTCAATTTTTTGCGTATCAAGTCTTAGATTATTTGAAGCAGCGGAAATACTTTGAATAATATATTGTTTTATAAAATCCATTTATCGTTTAAAAATCCTCGGTATTCTATTACTAATATTGCAGGTTATTTCATAGGGAATAGTATTTATAGCTTTGCACCAATCCCAAACACTAATATAATTATTTTTAACTTTACCAAACATAATAACTTTATCACCAACTTTAATATCATCATTATTAACATTTATCATTACTCTGTCCATAGTAACAATACCTACTTGCTTATATTTCTTCCCTCTTATCAAAACTTCCATTTTATTTGATAGGCGTCTGTCAATCCCATCAGCATATCCCAACGGAATGGAAACAATTTTTGTTTTTCGTTTTGCCGTAAATTTTCTACCGTAACTTACAGTATCCCCTTTTTTAATTTGTTTTACAGAAGCTACTTTAGAATACAAACTCATAACGGATTTTAATT
>JADFGB010000016.1 GCA_022567875.1 Bacteroidota bacterium
GCACTCTGATGAGTCTGTTAACACGTTATTTAAATTATTGCTTCAAGATAGGATAGATAATTTTGAGGCTTTACATAAAAATGTGATGTATAGATATTTCCAAAAGACCGAAGATAAACTAATTCAATTTGGCATAAAATTTTCAGGAGTGTCGATTAGAAAACGGAAAGATCTTTTTCGTAAAAGTTCAACGTTTTTAAGAGACAACTTGCAAAGATTTGGGTTAACCGATACAGAAGTTATAGAAAAAGTAGGGTGTATAAGAAGTGCATATTATCTAGTTAAGAATGGAAGAATGGGACTTAACCCGTTAATGATAGATGGGTTCTCAAAACTGTTTAAAGTAAATAAGTATAAATTGTTCAAGATAACACTGGAAGAAAAAGTAAAAGTGTACTCTCTTGATTATAGATGTAAATGGAAACAGTATAACACAAGTAAGAGGAGGTACCGGAATATTTACAGGGCGCCTTCCTTTTGTTTGGGTTGGAAACAATATTTCAAACCCGGGTGTAAATCCTAATCTACCGGGGCATCTTCAATCTTTTGATCTAAATGCTATGGTTCCGGATTTTAAATGGCCTCAGGTTTGGACAACAAATATTGCAATAGATCATCTTTTTGACAACGGAATTTTAGGAACTTTTGAATTTATTTACGGAAAAGATATAAACGCTATATTTGTAAGAAATGCAGATTTGGTAACACCTGTAAGAACCTTGCCTGATGGCAGACCATATTTTGGTGGTTTTGGTAACAACGAACTAAATCCTGATGGCGGTGCAGGTGCTTATGTTATTGATAACACGGATGAAGGCTATAATTATAGTTTTACAGCACAATTAAGAAAGAATTTTGAAAACGGTGTTAAAGTTAATTTATCATATACTTTCTTGAAAGCTAAAAATGTTATGAAAACAACCGAAATAGCAAGTGTGCTTTGGCAGAATAATCCTGTAAAGGGAGATCCTAATAAGCCTCAATTAAGCGATGCTGAATTTGGAAAAAGACACAGAATAATTGGCGGATTAACATACAAAAAAGAATGGTCTGAAAATTATTCAACAAGTATCGGTGTTTTCTTAGAAATTGCAGAAGGTAATCGTTTCACAGCTGCTGGCGGAAACAGATATTCATTTATCTATGCAGGCGATGTTAACGGCGATGGTCAAGCTGGAAACGATTTAATCTACATTCCAAGAAATCAGAATGAAATTAACTTTGATCCTTATGTAAACTCTTCAGGACAAACTATTACTGCTGCTGATCAATGGACTACGTTTAATAAATTTATCAGCCAAGACGATTATTTAAATTCTAATCGCGGTTCAATTGCTGATAGATTCGGGGAAATAAATCCTTGGTTCAGCAATATTGATTTAAGAATTTTGCAGGACTTTTCTTTTATGATGGGAAATAACAAGCAAACATTTCAATTAAGTATTGATGTACTTAATGTAGCGAACTTGATAAATTCAGAGTGGGGAGTAAGAAAAATAGCTAATGCTTTAGCTACTTCACCTCTTGAATTAGTAAGATTTGATTCACAAGGCGCGCCTGTTTTCAATTATAAAGCAAACCTAACGGAAACATTTTCTGATGATCTGGGTCAGTTTTCACGCTGGTCAATGCAGGTTGGTTTAAGATATATGTTCTAAAAAAATCTTGTATAGCAATCATAAAACTCCCTGTAAGTTTAATCTTCAGGGAGTTTTTATTTTAACTCAAAAATTTTTCTTAACTCAAAAATTGCAATGCCATAGGCTACTGCAACATTCAATGATTGTTTAATACCATATTGGTGTATGTCAATTGAAAAATCACAAAGGTCGATTAATTTTTGTGATACACCTGTAATTTCATTGCCTACAATTAGACAAAGAGGAAAATTATTTGATTTGATTTTATAATAAGGTATACTTTTGTTGGTTTGTTCTAATGCACAAATTTTAATTCCATCTGATTTGAATTTCTGTATTAATTTTAAAACATCTTCTACGTGTTCCCACTCAACGCTTTCGGTTGAACCTAATGCAGTTTTAAATACTTGTTTATTTGGAGGATACGGTGTGTAGCCGCAGAGATATAGTTTTTCAATCATTACTCCGTCCGATGTTCGGAATATTGAACCTACATTGTAGCTGCTTCTAATGCTGTTAAGTACAACATAAATAGGTGCTTTTTTAACTTGATCAATATTATCTAATGTGCTTCTATTTTTTGATATTTCATCGTGTGTAAGTTTTTTCATAATTCAATAATTTAAATTCTATGAGATTAAGAATTGATAATAAATAATTATTCATCCGTTTTAATATTTAAGTAGCATGAATGTATGACTGTATTAAAGAACATAGAAAATCAATATTAGCAAATATCCAAATTTTAATCCCTTGCATCCATTCAACCATGCATTCATACATTCATTTTTATGGCAAGCTGCCCACAAGCTGCTGCAATATCTTCACCTTGTGTTTCTCTTACTGTTATTTGAAGATTTTTACTTTTTAATTTTTCAACAAAATCTTTTATCCTTTCTTTTGAAGTCGGTTCCAACTCACCCGAAAACCCCGTTGGGTTCATATGTTTTAATGAATTAAAAGGGATAATATTTATTTTAATAGGCATTTGGCTGAACAATTTTGTTAGCCCTTTTATATCTTCGTTCCTGTCATTTATGCCTTTAAGCATAACATATTCTATTGTAATTTTCGAACCGGTTTTAACTGCATAATATTTAGTCGCATCAATTAATTTTTCTAAAGGATATTTTTTATTTATAGGCATTATTTTATTTCTGATATCGTTAAAGCAAGAATGAAGAGATAATGCCAATCTTACATTTAATCCCGAATCTGCAAGCTTATAAATATTTGGAATTATTCCCACTGTTGAAACAGTAATATGTTTTAAGTGAATATTTGATATCAAATCTGATTTAAAAATTGTTAACGATTTTAAAGTATTTTCAAAATTAAGCAATGGTTCACCCATTCCCATATAAACAATATTAGTTATTTTCGTATTATTATTTTTCGATGCTATAAGAAATTGATCAATAATTTCTCCGGATGTTAAATTTTGCTTGTAACCCATAAGTCCTGTTGCGCAAAATTTACAGTCTAAAGGGCAGCCGACTTGTGTGGAAAGGCAAAGAGTAGTTCTGTTCTTCTCATGAATTATAACTGATTCTATTTTATGATTTGTGTGTGTCTCAAAAATAAATTTTGTTGTTTCGTCAGTTTTAGAACTTTGAGAAGAATGTATTTTTAAAGTATTTAAAATGTATAAATTTTTTAATTTATTTCTCAAGTTTTTAGGAATATTCAACATTTCATCGAATGAAGTAATCCCGGAATCGTATATCCATTTGAATATTTGTTTTGCTCTGAATTTTTTTTCTCCTAATTCCTTTATACAAAACTCCAGTTCATCCAAAGTCATTCCTTTTATCTGAATTAACTCTTTTCTAATCATAAAACAAATATAAGATTTTAAGAATTTACAATTCATAAATTCATTTTATAATCACATCTCCAATTCACCCAATCATTAATTTTCTCTGCTAATAATCTTTAATTTTTGTAAATTATATTCCTATTTTTTATAAATAAAGATGCTAATTATTTATAATCATTTACTAAAGATTCTATAAATAATATCAGGACCTAATAATGAATTTTGATTTTACAGAAGAACAATTAATGATTCAAGAAACTGCTCGTGAATTTGCTAAGTCTGAAATTGCACCTACTGCAATTGAAAGAGATATTAAAGCAGAATTTCCAACGGAGATTGTAAAAAAAATGGGAGAATTAGGTTTTCTTGGTATAATGGTAGACCCCAAATACGGTGGTGCCGGAATGGATACAATAAGCTACGTTTTAGCAATGATTGAAATATCAAAAGTAGACGCAAGTTTGGGTGTTATTATGTCTGTTAACAACTCGTTAGTTTGTACAGGATTACAAAAATATGGCTCTGATTATATTAAAGAAAATTATCTTACTAAACTTGCTGTAGGCAAAAAACTTGGTGCTTTTGCATTATCAGAACCCGAAGCCGGAAGCGATGCAACAAAGCAGCATACTACAGCTGACAGGGATGGGGATTACTTTGTTTTAAATGGAATGAAAAACTGGATAACAAACGGTACAACAGCCGATTATTATATTGTAATAGCAACAACAGATAAAGAAAAAGGACATCACGGAATTACAGCTTTTCTTGTTGAAAAAGACACGCCCGGATTTACTTATGGAAAAAAAGAAGATAAACTTGGCATACGAAGCTCTGACACGTGTTCTTTATCTTTTGAGAATTGTAGAGTACCGGCAAAAAACATTGTTTGGGGAGAAGGAAAAGGATTTAACTTTTCAATGAATATTTTAAATGGCGGAAGAATAGGTATTGCTGCTCAGGCTGTAGGTATTGCAGAAGGATCGCTTGACGCTTCAATAAAATATTCAAAAGAAAGAAAAGCATTTGGGACTGTAATCTCTAATTTTCAAGCTATTCAATTTAAGCTTGCCGATATGGCTGTGAAAGTTGCTGCCGCAAAAGTGATGACACTAAGTGCAGCAGCATTAAAAGATAAAGGTGAAATATTTTATAAAGAAGCTGCAATGGCAAAATTATTTTCATCTAAAATATCTGTAGAGTGTGCACTTGAAGCAATACAGATTCACGGCGGCTATGGTTATGTTAGAGAATACCAAGTTGAAAGATATTTACGTGATTCAAAAATAACCGAAATTTATGAAGGTACATCAGAAATTCAGAAAATGGTTATTGCAAGAGCTTTATTAAAATAAAAAAAAATTAGTCAATTATTTTTTAGGAGATTATTTAATGAAAAAAGGAATGTTAATTGGTTTAACTATTGGTGGAATATTTGTTCTTTTTATAGTTATGTTTTTCTTGTGGGGAAAAAACACTTATAACAATATGGTAACTTTTGATGAGTCAGTAACACAAAGTTGGAGCCAGGTAGAAAACCAGTACCAAAGAAGAGCTGATTTAATACCCAATCTTATTGCAACTGTAAAAGGCTATGCGAATTTTGAAAAAAGTGTTCTTTTGGATGTTACAGAAGCACGTTCAAAAGTTAGCCAATTTACAATAAGCAAAGATGTTCTCAATAATCCGCAAGCATTTCAAAAATTTCAGGCTTTACAAGGATCATTAAGTGGAGCTTTATCCAGATTGTTGGTAACTGTGGAGAGATATCCTGATTTAAAAGCCAATCAAAATTTTCTGCAACTTCAGTCACAATTGGAAGGAACTGAAAACAGGATCTCAGTTGAAAGAAGACGTTTCAATCAAGATGTTCAAAAGTATAATACAACTATAAAAATGTTTCCTGCTTCAACAATTGCCGGTATGTTTGGATTTATACCAAAACAATATTTTCAGGCAACCTCGGGAACTGAAAAACCACCTACTGTAAAATTTTAATTTTATATGAAAATATTTTTTTTCTTTTTATTATTTATTTCTGTTACATTTTCTCAGCCCGATACGCCGACATTAAAGTATTGGGCTAATGATTATACTAACACCTTCAATAATTCCGAATTACAAACTTTGAACCAAAAGTTAAAGTCTTTCCAGGATTCTACAAGCAACCAAATTATTTTTTTAATGATCAATTCTCTCAATAATTACCCTGTTGAATATTATACAATGGATGTTGTTGAAAAAAATAAAATCGGTACAAAAAAATTTAATAACGGTGTATTATTCTTTGTATCAAAGAACGATAGAAAAATGAGAATCGAAGTCGGCTATGGTTTGGAAGGGGCATTACCGGATGCGCTTGCGAGTTCAATTATTAGAAATATTATAGCACCATATTTTAGAAATGGTAATTACTTTACAGGAATTTATAAAGGAATAACAGCTATAATATCTGCCGTTAAAGGAGAATACCAAGCTCTTCCTCAAAAAACAAGAAAGAAAAAAAATGTTTCCGGTATAATTACAATGATCTTATTTTTGATTATCTTTGTCTCTTCATTTTTTCGAAGAAGAGGGCGGGGAAGAGGAGTTATTTTTTTGGGAGGTGGTTTTGGAGGCGGTGGCTCGTTCGGCGGTGGTGGATTTGGAGGTTTCTCAGGCGGCGGTGGTTCATTTGGCGGCGGCGGCGCAAGCGGAAGCTGGTAACACTTAAAAATCATATTTATATCTGTTGAAATTTAATCAATGAAAAGTTAATTTTATTATTAACAATTTGAAATTATTGTACTGTTAATTTTTTAATTTAGGAGATATAGTAAATGGCTATATTAATTACTGAAGAATGTATAAATTGTGGTGCTTGCGAACCTGAATGTCCAAATTCTGCAATATATGAAGGTGGGGTTGATTGGGAGTTAGCGGGAAAAACTTATGGCGAAGGTGACGCTGCTCCAAGCGGTGCAGAAGGATTTTACTCTGCTGATTTCTTCTACATTGTACCTGATAAATGTACTGAGTGCAAAGGATTCCACGATGAACCGCAATGTGCTGCTGTTTGTCCGGTTGATTGTTGTCCCCTAGATCCAAATCACGAAGAAGACGAAGAAACATTATTAAAAAGAAAAGATTATCTTGATGAATTAGGCAGATAGTTACATATTAAATTTTTATCTTCTTTTAAAAAGGACAGTTATTTGCTGTCCTTTTTTATTTTGAAAAAATATCAATCTGCATCGATTCTTTTAAATGTTATAAATCTTCAGTAATTTAACTTTTCATATCAAATGAAAATAAGAAAAAAATGAAAATTGGTTCATATAAAATAAGGGTTATTAACTCAGGTTATTTTGCACTTGACGGAGGTGCAATGTTTGGTATTATTCCAAAACCTCTTTGGAATAAAAATAATCCCACAGATGAAGTTAATAGAATAAAACTTGCGACAAGACTTTTATTACTAGAATCTGATAATAAGAAAATATTAATTGACACGGGGATGGGCGATAAATGGGATGAAAAGTCTAAGGAAATTTATGGGATTGACCAATCTGAAAACTCTCTACTTAAATCACTTTTATCAATAAATATTAAACCGGAAGATATTACTGATGTAATACTTACTCATTTACATTTTGATCATGCCGGTGGGGCAACAATTTTTAAAGATGGTAAATTATCACCCACATTTGCCAATGCTGTTTATCACGTACAAAAGAAAAATTATGAGTGGGCAATAAATCCTACAGACAGGGATAGGGGAAGTTATCTTAAAGAAAATTATGATCCGTTACTAAAAGAAGGAGTATTAAAATTAATTGATGGACAAAATCAATTTGACGACGACATCAAATTTGTAATTGTTAACGGACATACTTTTGCTCAGCAGCTTATAAAAATATCGGACTCCACTAATACACTGTTATACTGTTGTGATCTGTTTCCGACTTATTCACATATCCGGCTGCCGTATATTATGAGTTATGATCTTCAACCATTGATTACCCTGCAAGAGAAAAAATATATTTTGAGCAAAGCAGTTGAAGAGAATTGGAAACTCTTCTTTGAACACGACCCTGAATTTTCTTATGCTACTGTAAAATCTACCGAAAAAGGAATTGTCTTAAATGAAAGCTTCGAGAATCTAAACTAAAATGAATAACAATGGATTTACAAAAGTTTGTGCATTAAATGAATTAAAAAATTCCGAAGGAAAAAGATTTCTAATAAATGATATTGATGTTGCATTATTCAAAATAAACGAAGATATTTTTGCCTTAAATAATATCTGTCCTCATCAGCATACAACTTTAATTTATAATGGGTCTATAGAAGACGGTTGTGTAATATGCCCTGCTCACGGTTGGAAATTTCAACTTAAAAACGGAAAGATGCCAGACGGAAGAAACGGGTTAATTAGTTATCCTGTAAAATTAATAGATAATTTTATTTACATAAAAGCTGAAGATAAAAATACAAACTGGTGATACTTACAAACAAAATAGTAATTGAAAAAGCAAAATCATTAGGATTTGATTTAGTGGGTTTTGCCAAAGCCGAAATACTTGGAGAAGAAACAATATTCTTAGAAAAATGGCTTAAATCCGGTTATCAAGCCGGAATGAGTTATATGGAAAGAAATATAGAAAAACGAAAAAACATAATAAATATTTTACCGGATGTAAAAAGTGTTATTTCTCTTGGGACAAACTATTATACCGATGAAAATTATTCCAATGATGATGGAACAGGAAAGGTTTCAAGATATGCCTGGGGTAAGGATTATCATTTAATAATTTGGGAAAAACTGGATAAACTTGAAACCGAACTTAAAAAAATAGACCCAAATTATGAATGTAAATTTTATGTTGATACAGGTCCGGTGATGGATAAAGTTTGGGCAAACAGGGCGGGTTTAGGGTGGCTTGCAAAAAATTCTAATATTATAAATAAAGATTTTGGGAGTTGGATTTTTTTATCCACTATAATTACTAATTATGAATTTGAATATAATGAACCTATTGAGGATTGGTGCGGAACCTGTACTACTTGCATTGATGCTTGTCCTACACAGGCAATTATTGAACCGTATGTTATTGATTCGAATAAATGTATTTCATATTTAACAATAGAAAATAAAGGTGATATACCTGAGACATTTAAAGGTAAATTTGATAACTGGGTTTTTGGATGTGATGTATGTCAAGATGTTTGTCCCTGGAATATTAAATTTTCACAAGTTACTTTCGAAAAAGATTTTTATCCTGTAAGTGGGAATAAAGAAATTAAACTTGATAAAGTAACGAAAATGGAGACAAATGATTTCAAAAATAGATTTGCAAACAGCCCTATTAAAAGAGCAAAGCTAAAAGGACTAAAAAGAAACGCTCTACATTTAAAGAATTAAAAGTTTGAAACTAATTTAGAATAATGGAATCTAATTTATAATTGATACATATTTTTTAACAGAATAATACGGAGAAAAAATGCCAGACAATCATCATAAAGTAATAATAATAGGATCGGGACCTGCAGGTTTAACTGCGGCTTTATACGCTGCAAGAGCAAATTTAGAACCAATAATTTTTGAAGGAATGCAGCCCGGCGGACAGCTTACAATCACTACCGAAGTTGAAAACTATCCGGGATTTGTTGAAGGTATACAGGGACCTGAACTAATGGATATTATGAGAAAGCAGGCACATCGGGTTGGGGCAAAATCAATTTTTAAGGAAATAACTAAGGTGGATTTTAGTTCAAGACCATTTAAACTTGAAACTTACGAAAAAGAAGAATACACAGCAGACTCAATTATTATTTCTACCGGAGCTTCTGCAAAATTGTTAGGGCTTGAAAGCGAAAGTAAATATATGGGATTTGGAGTTTCTGCTTGTGCAACCTGTGACGGATTTTTTTTCAAAGACCAGAAAGTATTAGTAGTCGGCGGTGGAGATACAGCAATGGAAGAAGCTACTTACCTAACAAAGCACGCATCAGAAGTTACTGTTATTCATAGAAGAGAAGGCTTCAGAGCTTCGCAGATAATGCTTGATAGAGCAAAGAAAAATTCTAAGATTAAATTTGAATTAAATAAAACAGTAAAAGAAGTAATAGGCAAGGAAGAAAATGGCAGAAAGGTAATGACAGGAGTTGTTTTGGAAAACACACTCGATCATTCAACCGAAACTATTGAAGTCGACGGTTTATTTATTGCAATCGGACACAAGCCAAATACTGATCTGTTCAAAGGAATTTTAGACATGGATGAAACGGGTTATCTTATTGTTCAATCCGGTTCAACTAAAACTAACATTGAAGGTGTATTTGCTGCCGGTGATGTAGCAGATAAAATTTACAGACAGGCCGTAACAGCAGCAGGTACAGGATGTATGGCTGCAATAGATGCTGAACGTTGGCTTGCTGAGCAAGAATAATTATTCATAAATATTTATAATTAAAAAACTGTGAATCTAAATAAGCATATAGCTGTGCTGACCATTCGGTTAATTTTGGGATTTATTTTTCTGATGCAAGGATTTGGAAAAGTCTTTACCTGGGGCGTTGAGAATGTATATAAAATGGATTTCTTTTATGGAACTTATAAGGACTTGTTGCCTGACTTCATTATACATGCAACCGCATATTACACTTCATATATTGAATTGATTGCTGGTTTACTATTGGTATTAGGGTTAAAAAGAGATTACGCACTTTATGCATTAGCATCAGTCTTAGTACTTGTTGCATTCGGGCATGGTTTAGCCACACCCATTTGGGATTTATCACACGTAATGTATCGAACAATCCTATTGATTACTTTGTTGATTTTACCAAGTGAGTGGGACAAGTTTTCATTTGATAAAATCATAATTAAATATAGTACAGAAAAAAAATAAAATGAACTAAAAATATGACAGTCTATATTTCAATGCTCCGAGGGATAAATGTAAGTGGGCAAAAAAAAATAAAAATGGATGAGTTAAAAAAACTCTATGAATCTTTGGGGTTCAAAAATGTAAAAACTTATATACAAAGCGGTAATGTAATTTTTAATTATTCCGATACAAATATCTCGAAATTAATAAATAAGATTGAACTAAAAATAAAAAAATCCTTTAGCTATGATGTACCTGTTTTAATTAGAACAAAAAATGATCTTCAGAAATTGATTGCCAACAACCCATTTACAAAAAAAGACAGCAGCAAACTTTATGTCACATTTTTGTCCGACACTCCAATCAAATCACCCTTAGATGAAATTACTAAAATTAAAGACATTTCTGAGGAGTTTATTATTTCCGGAAAAGAAATTTATCTTTTTTACCCCAATGGTTATGGAAGAAGTAAGTTGACTAATAATTATTTTGAGAGAAAATTGAAATTATCTGCCACAACAAGAAACTGGAAAACTGTAAACAAATTATTGGAACTTTCAGAATAACAAGAGACAGCGGGGAGAACTCAAATAACACTGTTCTCTTACTCTACATCGTACCTGAAAACTTCGTATATCCTAAATTTATCAAATAGAGAATAACAGACAACCATCACTACAGCAGGTAGAGACCGTATGACTACCATAGATGCAGAACGTTAGCTTGCCGAGTAAGAGTAAT
>JADFGB010000257.1 GCA_022567875.1 Bacteroidota bacterium
TTTTTTCTTCCAACCGGAAACAAGGTCATATCCTTCTTCCAATTTTTTCAAAAGATTTATTATTTCGGCTGGGTCATCCTGTAAATCGGCATCCATAGTAATAATTGCATCGCCTGTTGCGTTGCTAAAACCTATTTGAAGTGCTGCAGATTTACCGTAATTTTTTTGAAAACTGAAATATCTATATCTATTGTTTTGGGTGTTTAACTCTTTTATTATTTTTAAAGAATTATCTTTGCTTCCATCGTCTATAAATAAAATTTCGTATTGAATGCCTTTATTTAGCATGGCATTGTTTATTTCATTAACAAGGGGTCTTAAAGAATCTTCTTCATCTAGTAAGGGGACAATGATTGATATATTCTTAAATGAAATTTTATCAGAGGCTTTATAAGGTTTCCTGTATTTATAATATCTTCTTCTTGAATAATATCCCTGCTTTTTCTGACCACTATTGGGAGTTGGCTGAGTATTAGTTGGGTTATTTTGGTTTTCGTTTTCTTTCAAATCAATCTCTTAAATATTCAATTATAACAATAAATCAATAATTAATCTATAAAAATTTAATCCTATTTTTTTATACAATTAAGTAGCAGAATTATTTTCCGAATTGGTTTAATAATAATAATATAGTTGCAATGGTTCCGATAATAGAAAAATAAACACTTGTTTGATTAAGATAGTAAGTAAAAGATCTATGCGGATCTTTTGGAACCCAGATAAAATCACCGGGTTCAATTTTAACTTCGTTATCAATTGGTGATATCCATTCTCTAGTTTGACCTTTAATTACAAAAATATCATCATCTGAAAATTCAGATAAACCTCCAGCTTTGTCAATATAGTATAAATAATTAGCACCTTCTTTAAAAATTATTTTTCCGGTTTTGGCAACTTGACCAAATATATAAATAGTATTATCAATTTTGGGGATAATTATAACATCACCGTCTTTAACAATAAAATTAGATGCTTTTGAGTTTTTATTATTTAATGTTGTAAAGTCAATATTATTACCATCCAATAATAATCTAAGTTGGTTTTCAATAAAAAAATATGAAGTATCTTGTTCGGTTAGATTTGACATCCTTGACATAAGCATAGCTTCTATCGTAATAAATTTATCACTGGCTACAATAGAATTTAATTTAAATTGCTCTCCTAATCTTAGACCAAATTCATTGTAAATAATGTAAGAAGCAACACTTCCGCTTAAAAGTCTGGCTCTTCTTAAAGAACCGGTTGGTTTTATTCCTCCTGCACTTTTTATTACATTATAGAGAGTTGTATTATTTTTTGTTATTGGAATATATCCGGGCATATTTACTTCTCCGGTTACAATAACGTGAAAATCTTTACGTTGAGTTTCTTCAGCGAGTACTCTGATTTGGTCGCCTCTTTGTAAAGGAATATCGCTATCTAATTTTGTTTTAATTAGTTTAATTTTATTACCGCTGTAATTAAGGCGGCTAATTTCTACTCCTTGTATATTTTCGTAGGCTTTGTTTATACCCTGAGCTAATTCGATAGCATCGGAAAGCTGATCTCCGTCAACGAAATAATATTTACCGGGCTTGTTTACAGCTCCGTTGATAGTAAAAAAATTTTTATCTTCGTCAAAAGGCGGAAAAATAAGTACATCATCATTTTTAAGGTAAGGATTGTTCTTAAAATCACCGTTCAGTCTGAACTTTAACAGGTCAATAGTTATTATTTCACCTGACGCCCTTTTTAGCTTTATGCCCCTGATAGGATATTTTTTAAATTGTCTGTTGATTTGGGCAATTAACCACGGCTCTTTTATATTTCCTATTGCTCTTGTATATGCTTGGTTATAAATTCTTGTTATAAATTGGTCTATTCTTTCAGTGAATGAAGAAGGAAAAGAACCTGAAACTGCAAAATCGCCGCCGACTGTTACCGAAATTATACTGGAGGTTGCAATCGAGCTACTCTTTAATTCTTCCCTAGTTTGAGTCAAAAAAGTATTAGCAAATAAAATAAAGAATAATAAAACAAATATTCTTTTCATCATAAATTCCTTAAATTTTGTACTGTTTTTGGTAATATTTCATATATTCACCGGTTATTATTCTATTCCACCAATCTTTATTGCTAATATACCAATCTATTGTTTTTATTATTGCATCTTCAAAAGAAAAATTTGGGATCCAACCGAGTTCGTTTTGTATTTTTGAAGAGTCAATTGCATATCTTCTGTCGTGTCCTAATCTGTCTTGAACATATTCAATTAACGATTCAGGTTTTTGCAAATGTTTTAAAATCAATTTAATAATATCTATGTTTTCCATTTCTGTTGAAGCACCAACATTATAAATCTCTCCGTTTACCCCGTTTTCAAAAACCATTTCAATTGCCCTGCAATGATCAAGAACATAAATCCAATCTCTAACATTTTTCCCATCTCCGTAAACGGGGAGTTTTTTATCGTTAAGAGAGTTGATAATTATTAGCGGGATCAGTTTTTCGGGGAATTGATACATTCCGTAGTTATTTGAGCAGCGTGTAATTATTACAGGTAAGCCGTATGTCTTAAAATTTGATAATGCTAACAAATCGGCACTTGCTTTGCTCGATGAATAAGGACTGTTGGGTGAAAGGGGAGTCTCTTCTGTGAATAAACCTTCTGTACCTAAACTTCCGTAAACTTCATCTGTAGAAATTTGAATAAATTTTTTAACATTAAATATTTTAGATACATCAAGAAGTATATTTGTCCCCAAAATATTTGTTGCTACAAATTCTCTCGAACTTAAAATACTTCTGTCCACATGAGATTCCGCAGCAAAATTTATAACATACTGCAGTTCATATTTTTCGAATAAATATTTTAAAAGTTCTTCATTAGTTATATCACCGTGAATGAATTTATAATTTTTATTGTATTGAGAGGGTTTTAAATTTTCAAGATTTCCTGCATATGTAAGTTTATCAAGATTTACAATATTATAATTATCGTACTTTGATAAAATATAATTGATAAAATTACTTCCTATAAAACCAGCCCCACCTGTAACTAAAATATTTTTCATACAGTTAAAAAGAGAAAAATCCTATAAAAATACCAGTTTGAATAAAAAATGAATTGGCATCCAAGCTTGAAGGTACGCCAATAACACATATATCTTTATCAACAGTCCATTT
>JADFGB010000258.1 GCA_022567875.1 Bacteroidota bacterium
TGAACACAAAAAAATATTTTAAAGCTAATAAAAAATTGTGGGATGCACGGGTTGGAGTTCACGCAAAATCCGAGCTTTATAATTTAAATGGTTTTAAAAACGGAAATACTTCACTTCAACAAATTGAATTAAAAGAAGTCGGTAATGTAAAAGGAAAAACAATTCTTCATCTTCAGTGCCATTTTGGTTTGGATACACTTTCATGGGCAAGACTCGGAGCAAAAGTAACGGGTGTTGATTTTTCTGAAGAAGGGATAAAACTTGCAAAATCCTTAAGCGAAGAGCTGCATATAGAGGCAAAATTTATTTGCTCAAATATTTATGATATTGAAAATCATATTAATGAAAAATTTGACATTGTTTTTACATCTTACGGAACGATCGGGTGGTTAAATGATTTACAAGAATGGGGAAGGATAATTTCAAAATATCTTAAACCGGGAGGTTTTTTTTACATTGTTGATTTCCACAACATAATGTGGATGTTTGATGAAAAATATAAATACTTTAAATACTCTTATTTTTTTAATGAAGAACCGATTGCTGAAGAAAACCAGGGGACTTATGCTGACAGAAATGCCAGAATTAAAAATATTGAATATGGTTGGAATCACCCATTAAGCGATGTAATAAATTCTTTAATAAGTAACGGTTTAAATATAGAGTTTCTTCACGAATTCCCGTTCAGCGTTTACAATGTTTTTCCTAATACGGTTAAAGGGGAAGACGGATTTTACAGGTTAAAAGGGATGGAAAATATCATTCCGATGATGTTTTCCGTTAAAGCAACAAAAAAGTAACCGATTTAGACAATAATTTTTCTATCGAAACTTTTTATGTTTTTAAAAAATCACAAGGTTTTTATTTGCCTGGTTTTACTTGAAAATAGGATGGTTTCCAATGAATCACGAAAAGAAAAAATATATAGACGGAATTTTCAATTACTGTGACAGGTGGTGCGAAAAATGTAAATTCACTTCAAACTGTAGGCTGTTCAGCACTGAATCTAAAATATATACATACGAGATAATGAATGATGGCAAGTTGCCCAACGCTGATGATATTATTAATTTTAATATAGATACTTCTGAGAATGCGAATAACAATTTTGATGATTTCGACCTTAATGAAGAAGATGCTTTTGACATTGAAGTGGAGGAAGATGATCTGATTGACAGGATCAAAGAAAATAAAGAATATGAGATAGAAAAACTTGCCGATAAATATTTCAACAAAGCATATTCATTTATAAAATCTTTGGACAATAAATTTAATTTTGCTGAATCAGTCAATCAAAAAAAGAAAGAACCGGGATTTCAAATTTTATTCGATAATATTGAAATAGTATCTTGGTACCACATGTTCATTATGGTAAAGATAAAACGAGCCGTTGGCGGTAAAAAGAAACTTAAAATTGGAATGGATGAGTTTGAAAATGAAATTTCAAATTATGATATGAACGGCAGTGCTAAAATTGCAGCAATAGCAGTAAAAGAGTCGCAAAAAGCTTTGAATATTTTATTGTCTCACTTAAAAGATTATTCATCCGAAATTGAAGAAATGATGATACTTCTTGGGAAAATATTAAATCAACTCGATGTTGAATTCCCTGACTATAAAAATTTTGAACGACCTGGTTTTGATACAGGTGCCTAAAGAAAAAACCTTCGAGGTTTTAAAAACCTCGAAGGTTTAAGGTAAACTAAAAAAGTTGTAAATTAATTATTTTTATCACCCATCTTTAAAATTTCCTCAAATTCCTTGTTTGTAACTGGCATCACCGATAACCTGTTTCCGCGTTGTACTAGTCTCATATCTTTTAATTTAATGTTCTCTTTTATGGATGAAAGAGTTACCGGATTTTTGAACTTTTTAACCAATTTAATATCTACCATCACCCACGGTGGATTTTCCGGCTTTGCCTTTGGAAAGTAATGTTTGTTATCGGGGTCAAATTGAGTGTGGTCTGTGTATGCGTCCTTTACGACCTTGCAATAACCGACAACGGCATTGGGCTCTGCGTTGCTGTGATAAAATAAAACTTCGTCTCCTGTTTTCATTTCGTCTCTCATAAAATTACGAGCCTGGTAATTGCGTACGCCGTCCCAGCAGGTAGTTTTATTTTTACTTTTTGCTAAATCCTCTATTGAAAATTCGCCCGGTTCTGATTTTACAAGCCAATATTTCTTTACCATAAAATTCTTTCCTTTCTTTGTAAATTGAAATTGCTAATTCTCGTTTATATATTAAAATAGAGAAACAAATATTAATAAACATTTTATGAAAAAAACAATTTTTTTAATAATACTATTTACAGTTTTAAATATAGGCCAAAGTAAAGATGCCTTCCATATTACACGCCTTAAATATAACGGCGGAAGCGACTGGTACAACGGACAATCCGAAGAAGTTAATTTGTTAAATTTTATTGCTGCCAACACAAATATAAAAGTTAACCCTCAATATTCGTTTGTGAGTATTTCATCTGATGATATTTTTGCTCATCCATTCTTATTTATGACCGGACACGGGAATATAAATTTTTCAGATGATGAAGCAGCAAGACTCAGAAAATATTTGGAAAACGGCGGCTTCCTTTATGTTGATGACGACTATGGTTTGGATAAAGCGTTCAGACGCGAAATTAAAAAAGTGTTCCCATACAAAGAACTAAAAGAACTTCCGTTTAACTATGGTTTGTATAATGTGTTTTATCAATTCCCGAACGGCGTGCCTAAAATTCACAAGCACGACGGCAAACCCCCGCAAGGATTCGGTATTTTTATAGACAAAAGATTGGTTGTTTATTACACTTACGAATCAAACCCAAGTGACGGTTGGGATGATCAGCCCGTCCATAATAATCCACAATCGAAAAGAATTGAAGCACTAAAATTTGGAACCAATCTTATTATTTGGGCGTTGACACAATAGTACATAATGGAAAAACAAGACAATAAATATTTAAAAGAAGTTTTAAGCAAAATAAATTCTTACTCAAAAAGAAAATATCTGCTTAAAATAATTGATGGTCTTCTAAAAACCGTTATAGTGTCTGTTTCAATATTTATTTTTTTAGTTATTCTCGAAAGTCTGTTTCATTTCTCCTCTACGGTAAGAACTATCTTGTTTTTCTTTTTTATT
>JADFGB010000259.1 GCA_022567875.1 Bacteroidota bacterium
GCCGAAGTTAAAGTTGGCACTCTCGAACTTGGCTATGTGGGCGAAATTTCTTCAAGAATAACCGCAAAATTAAAAGTTAAAAAAATAGGTCTCGAAGTTTTTCTTACCGCTAAATTTGCAACACAAACTCTATACGATAATTTGCTTGTAAATGAAGCTGAGAAATCCGGAAATGTTGTGTTCAGTGCTTTAGCCGGAAGTGTTAACAAGTTAAATGATAATTTTATAACCGATTCTCTAAGCTTTCCGAGTCCGAAATTATTAAACGATAACCTTACAATTGGTCATATCAATTATTTAAGTGAAAAGGGGATAAAAATACCGCTGCAGATAGAACAAAGGAACACAAAGGTAAAATCTTTTTCCGCACAATTAGCCGGAGAAGATTTTTACCAAAACGTTTCCGATCCTATTGAACTAAACATTACTTCTTCTTGGAAAAAATTTAAGCAGTACAGTATGTTGGAATTTTACAGGTTAGTTGTTGCAAAATCTGATGAACTAAATAATTTTAAGAATAAGAGAATATTAATAGGAATTACTGACCCACAAATTGCAGGTAAATTAAAAAGTACTTTTGACGAACAAATGCCCGGTTTGGCTGTTCATGCATTTGCATTGGATAATTTATTAAACAAAAGATTTATAAAAAATAATTGGTTTCTACCGTCAACAATTTTCTTTTTATTATTATTATCTATAATATTTTTTGCACAAAATAAATATGAATATGCCAATACATTTAAATTTTATTTAATTACTTTAGTTTCTTTTCTTGTCTTTTCATTTTGCCTATTTATATACTACTATCTGAAACTTTATTACGCTTTGTTTCTCTTTCCCTTTGTTGGAATGGGACTTGTCGATTTATTCTATTATACAGCCGGTGAAAAGTTAAAGCTAAAAATCGCAATCGATGAAGCAGAACTTTTTAAATCATTACTAAAAAATAAAGAAGTTGAATTATCAGCTATGCAAAATGAGTTGCAGAATTCAACAATTGAAGAATCTGAAAAATTGAATTCAAAAATTAAAATACTAAAAGAAGAAATTGAAAAACTTAAAGGGGATGAAAACGATAAAATAGAATCTGAATTAGAAGATATCGACAAAATTAAAAACTTTCACGGAATTGTTTATAAATCAAAAATAATAAACGAAATTGTAGATTTGATAGGTAAAGTTGCACCGGAAGATGCAAACATTTTAATTTTGGGAGAAACCGGAACGGGCAAAGAACTTGTTGCAAACGCAATTCATAAACTGAGTAAAAGAAGTAATAATAATTTTGTGACCGTAAACTGCGGAGCCTTGACGGATTCATTAATAGAAAGTGAATTGTTCGGCCACGTTAAGGGTGCTTTTACGGGTGCAGTTACAGATAAAAAGGGAAGATTTGAGATTGCCGATAAAGGAACAATATTCCTCGATGAGATCGGTGAAGTAAGTGAAAATTTTCAGGTGAAGCTTTTAAGGGTTATACAAAGCGGGGATTATGAAAAAGTCGGTTCTGCTGTGACAAGTCATACCGATTTAAGAATTGTTGCAGCTACAAATAAAGACTTAGATAAGTTAGTTCAGGAAAAGAAATTCAGAGAAGATTTGTTTTACAGACTTAATGTAATTAAGATATCTATTCCTCCATTAAGAAAAAGGAAAGAAGATATACTTCCGATAGCAAATGAATTTCTTGTGAAAGAATCTGAAAAAATAAAATTATCGGGTGCTGTTGCAACTGCACTAATTGGTTATGATTGGAAGGGAAATATTAGGGAGTTGCAAGCAGTCTTAAAAAGAGCCGTTATTTTTGCAAAAGCTGCTAACAGAAATTTAATACAATTATCCGATTTACCACCGGAAATGGTAAAAGCTGTAAAAATAAGTTTTGATGAGCTGGTAATAGAATCATTGAGGGAAAAACATTTTTCATATTCCTCGGTTTCCGATACGGCAAAAGAATTGGGAGATGTAAGCAGAACTATAGTTTCGGAAAACTTCAGGGGTTATTCTTTCAAATGTTTTGTAGAAAATAATTTTAATTTCGATTTAACAGTAGAAACAATCTCCGGGCTGAATAATAAGGAGTCAATAGAGGCTGTAGAAAACAAATTGAAATTGTTTTTAGATAATCTCAAATCCGATATAGAGAATTCAGGTTTATCAGATTTTGATGAAATGAAAAAGAAATTCAAATCAAAGTATAAAAACCTACCCCAAAAATTCCATATTTATTTGGATGAGGTGATTAAGTATTTATTGGGGGGAAGTTAAATTTCTCTAAAATTATATCTATTAATTATAACTATCTACCACGACACGTTAAATAGGTTATTTACTATTACAACATTTGTCGTTATTTAATAAGAACCATTTTTTTGACTTTCAGAAAATTCTTATTGTTCTCAACAGATGTTACTCTAATTGAATAAAAATAAATGCCGGAAGATAAACCGGAGCCATCAAAATGAATCTTGTGGATACCAGCCGGCATATTACCCCTAACTAGTTTGGTGATCTCTTGGCCCAGTATATTATATACTATAATTGAAACATTACTTTCAAATGGAAGAGAATATTGTATTACTGTGTTTGGATTAAATGGATTTGGATAATTCTGAGAAATAGAATATGTATTTGGTATAGTATTTTTATCATCATTTATATTTGTAACTAGCAGCATTTGGTTCGTGTCAAATAGAAATAGCTGGTTGCCCGACCAGCTGCCGTAATCAATGGTTCTATAATCTGTATAGACTTTACCATTATTATCCTCATATCGGATAGTCACTTTAACGGGTTTAGAATCAACACCGCCTGTATTAGCATTAGGTATTGATGCCCAACTTCTTAATCCCCAGAATACACCATTAGATACATCAAGAGATGGTTCGGGTGAATATTCAGCGTGATCAATATAGATTTTCCCACCATCAGAATTTAGAACAGCACCCATTATACCAGTGGTATTGATTAATGTATCACCCATAACTCTAGGAAGATGTACTGATATTGAGTCAAATGTTATATCAAGCCAATAAAGTCCAAAATTATGTATCCCCAAAAAGAAATCATTCTTATCTCCGCCAGGCCAAGGGTTGTTATCATCGGAAGTTTCAATTGTTAATGATGCTTGTCCAAATGTAT
>JADFGB010000260.1 GCA_022567875.1 Bacteroidota bacterium
TGATTTACAAAATAAAGGGTGACTAAATGAAACAAAGTTTTTATGGAACAAATATATTTGACTCCGAAAAAGACAATTGTGCTATTATTGCACGAGTAAAAAAAGATGGAGTAGCAACACATGGCAATCTTAAAAGGACACTTGCTTCTTTAGAGCATATGGGTCACAGAACCGGCGAAGTCAATTTGGAAGGTGACGGAGCAGGCATTCAAACAGATATACCTAGACATATTTGGATGGACCGGCTGCAAGAAAAAGGGTTAAATTCACGAATTGCTTTTGAACCTGACTTCACTGTAGCTCATTTTATGATACGGCAAGCCTTGGAAATTAATATTGAAGATACGATTAAAGCCATTAAAAAAATTGTCTCTAAATATGGATTTAATACAATTTATTCTGAGTTACTACCTGTTAGAAAGGAAGCACTTGGTGAAAAGGCAAGCAAATCAAACATTATTATTTGGTCTTTAGCAATGGTACCAATCGGAAGATTTTCCGTAACCTACAAAAATTACCATTTGGCTCACTTAACAATTGAATCAGAGCTGCCGCATGTACACGTTGTTTCCTTCAGCTGCAATAGCGTAATTTATAAAGTAAGGGGTGATATAAAAACATTAATTAATTTTTACCCTGATCTTAAAAATCCTAAATTTAAATCTGCAATATCTTTAGCTCATGGAAGGTATTCTACCAATACAAACTCCAACCCTGAGCGTGCTCAAATGTTTTCAACATTAGGACACAATGGTGAAATAAACACTATTACCAGATTAAGAAATGAATCTAAAATGATAGGAATTTTACCTGCTAATAAAGGCTCAGACAGTCAAGATTTAGATCGGCTAATAGAAGGATTAATGTTTTATTACAATCTTTCTTTGATGGAAGCGATGGAAATTGTATTTCCACCAATATGGTCAGAAATCAAAAGATATCCAAAAGATAAACGTAAGGTCTATACTTTTTACAAAAGAATGTTTGGTATGATTGCTCAAGGACCTGCTGCAATTATTGCCCGGCAGGGTGACGAAATTGTTTTTTCAGTTGATGCATTTGGTTTAAGACCTCTTTGGCATGGTGAAACCGATAAAGAATTTTTCGCATCTTCAGAAAAAGGAGTTATAGATTTAGAAATGATGCACTCAGATCCCATACCTTTAGCCCCAGGTGAAAAGCGAGGATTCTTGATAAGGAGACCGATAACTCAAATTGACGGTGCCAATACTTTAATTCTAAATGGAGAAACTCAAGTTTTTGATTACCCCTCTATGCAGGATCAAGTTACAAGAGAATTTATCAATAGAAAACATATTGTGCTTGATACAATCAAGATTAAGAATGCAACGGAAATAAAATTTAATACCACTTTACTTCCATCGTTTGATTCTAAATTAATGCGTTATTATGGTTGGTACAGGGAGGATATGGAATTCATTGATTCCATTTCTACAAGTGGTAAAGATTCAATCGGGTCTACAGGATATGATGGTGCTTTAGCAGTATTAAGAGAAGGAATTATCAACATACCGGAATATTTAAAAGAAATTGTTGCCGTTGTAACTAATCCTTCCTTAGATAGAGAAAGAGAGAATTTACATTTTTCTCTAAGAACATTTTTAGGAGCTCGCCCGGAATTAAAATCAGATGAAAAAATTCAACAAATAGAATTAGAACACCCGTTATTATTATCAATAGATATTCAAAATCTACCCGAGTTAAAAGTGAAAGTTAATAACAACGCAAAATTACCAAAAATATTTAAGATATCATTGGAAGGAAAGAACATTGATATTAAAGAAAACATAAATTCTATTATAAATACCGTAGCTGACATAACAGAAAATAATGATTCATCTATAATAATTTTTACAGATTTATTTAAATCTTTTGAAAATAATTATGTTGATCCGTTTATTACCGTTGGAAAAGTACACCAATATTTAGTAAATAATAGCGACAAAAACTCTAAAAATCTTAGGAGAAAAACTAGCTTAATTCTTCAATCCGGTCAGATTAGAAATGTTCACGACATTTGTATTGCTTTAGGATTAGGCTGTGATGCAATTGATCCTTTCATAATATGGAACTACTTAGCTTCTAAATACAAAGTTAAAAAAGAATTTGACATAGCAGTTAAAAACACTGTTACGGTTCTGAAAGTAGGAATAGAAAAAGTTATTTCAACAATGGGAATACACAATATTAGCGGTTACGGTGCTTTATTTGCATCTATCGGGTTAAGTAAAAAAATTGCAAAAGATATAGGAATAACATCTGCACTAAGTGAATTACCTGCATTAGATTATGAGAAATTGAATAACATTTATAAATTAAGAAAAGATACACTGTTTATTAAATCTTCAAAACTTTCTTTTGATAACAGATTATACATTAAAATTTGGAAAGCTTTGGGTGATTTAGCTCAAAACAAAAACAATTATAAAGCATTTGAAGAAAGATATAATAGACTAACTACTAAACAGCCCTTTTCTCTTAAACATATTATAAAATTTAAAGACAGAAAAGAACTTTCAGATAAGTGTGACATAACCTCAGGTAAATTTGATGCACCATTTTATATTTCGGCGATGTCTTTCGGTTCCCAGGGAGAAATATCTTATAAAGCTTATGCTGAAAGTGCATACAGATCAAATATTTTGTGTATGAATGGTGAAGGCGGTGAACTTCCTGAATTATTGGGAAAATACTACCACAATAGAGGACAGCAGGTTGCTTCAGGACGTTTCGGAGTGAACTCCAAATTGTTAAACTCTGCAAAATATATAGAAATTAAAATCGGTCAAGGGGCAAAACCAGGTGAAGGAGGTTTTCTACCAGGGTTTAAAGTAACAAAACAAATTGCAGATTCCAGGTGCACTTCGCCTGGAATAGATCTTATATCCCCGTCAAATAATCACGATATTTATTCTATTGAAGATTTAGCTCAACTTATTGAAGAATTAAAAATCATTAATACTGATGCTAAGATAAGTGTAAAAATTCCTGCAATACCAAATATAGGCCCAATTGCAAGTGGTATTGCTAAAGCACAGGCGGATATTATATGTATTTCTGGATATGACGGCGGAACAGGGGCTGCAAGAGTGCACGCATTAAGGTATGTAGGATTT
>JADFGB010000261.1 GCA_022567875.1 Bacteroidota bacterium
TGCCTTTTGTTTTTTCAGCCAGCATGTTCAACATATCGATTGAAAACTTGGCTTCATTCATTTTTCTTTCTGCTTTTTGCGTGACCGGATTGATGATTTTACCCATACCCATCATTGCGGACATCTGAAAATTCAAGATAAGCGATTTAAAAAGTTCCGATTCCTGAAATACCGATTCTTCGTCCATACTATTGATCTCCATAAAACAATTTTCTAATTATCAATCATATTTCTCAGTACCAGCAGCCGAATAAGCTCCAATATAGCAACTGCGGCAGCGGCGACATACGTCAATGCGGCGGCATTCAAGACCTTTTTTGCACCGGTTATTTCATCTTTATCAAGAATAGCGTGACCACCTATCGCAGCGATTGCTCTTGAGCTGGCGTTAAACTCGACCGGAAGCGTAATAAAAAACAGCATGAGGAAATATACCTTATCTTTTAAAATAATTGTATACCCATTAGAATTTATAGGAGTGGTTGTTAAACCTGATAATGAAGTGTTATTAAATTTACCAAATGATTTAATTTTTTCATTTGTTAATACTACACCGTCATTTAAAGCTCCGTACCAAAAGCGTTTGAAATCTATTTTTGAATTTAATGTTGGATAAATAGTTGCCCTCCAATTATCCATTAAATATTTATGATATGAATCTTCTTTATAAATACTCTCCTGCCCCTGTAACCAATTTAATAAAACAGATTCTTTTTGTCTAGTATTGTAAAGAGGAGATATAACCGGTTGTTGAAGAGAATAAAATCCTGTTCTTGATTTTGAGTCACCCCATGATTCAAATTGATTATTTATTGCAAAGACTAAACTACTAACGGCAGAAGATTCATTTGCACTTTCAGTTAGTGCTACAACTGTTTCTACTTTTTTTAGTGCTTCTTTATATCCCATATTTTCAGGGAAATGATAAACAGGGTTTGAATCAAAATGAATAACTACTGAAACATTTCCTTTATTCATTTCATTTACTAATTTATTAAAATCATCAAGTGTGTTTAATTCTAAATTTGAAAAACCTGTTGAAGTAATGTTATATAATTTTGTATTACCAAGAACATCATTTAATAAGTTTACTGCAATGTGAGTTTCTTCAGGGAGACTTCTTCCGGCATAAACAATAGCTTTACCTTGGTTATTTATCAAATCATTTACAAGATATTCAACATATTTCTCTTTTAATCCGTTATCTTTCATAAAAGATTTCATTGAGAAATAAGAAACAGAGATCGGCATTTTGATATTTGCTTTTCTGCTTAACTCATTCAAAAGACACATTACAAAATCATACTGCAATTCCGGTTTTACTTTAAATCTGTAATCTGAGTTAGTACCGGTCAGAGACATATTAGCCTCTACAGAATAAAGTCTGCTAAAATTCTTTATGTTATCAACATCTCTACCTTCTGCAAACAAACGTGCATTTTCAACTTTGTTACCGTCGTTGCCCAAAAAGTCAGCTTCCAATGCTACTATTACTTTTGCTTCATTCCATTTAATAAAGGGATATGAATCCGTTCCGTAACTTTTTTTCCACGCTTTGTTTCTTATACTGCTATCAAATAATTCGTAGGAATATATTTTAGTATTTGGATATTTATTAATAAATTCATCTAACAATTTTTTTGTTGTTGGGGAATTTATTTGATTAGTAATAACAGCAATCTGTTTGTCTGCAATATCCAATGCATAAATAAGGTCGCTATCTGCTGCCTCCCAAGTAGTTTTTAAGAATTTTCCTTCTTTACTTTTTCTTAAAGGATTTTGAAGTCTGTCAGGATCATATAGATCTAAGATGCTTGCCTGCCCTCTTGCACAAATTTTTCCTTTACTTACAGGATGATCCGGATTACCGTCAACTTTTATCGGTCTTCCCTCTCTAGTTCTAATTAGAATTCCGCAAGAGTTAGAACATAAACTACAGGTAGAAGCATAAAAAGTAGGTTTGCCTAATAATATCTCTTCAGGCATTTTATTATAAGGCATAATTTCGCCCTTATCTCTGTAGTCAGAACAACCAACTCCGGCAAGTGCTGCCGAAGCACCTACAAATGCTAAGAATTTTCTTCTTGATAATCCGTTTTCATTCTTCTTTAATGCCTCTGAAAATTTAGGGTCATTGTGTATTTCTTTAAATCCCTGCCAATAATTTGGATCCCTTTTCGATTCAAGTTCTTTATTTTTATTGTCAAAATTCTCAGCCATTATTTATACCTGCTTTATTTCTGCTAATTGCAAGAGGATTAATTTTTACTCTTGAATTTTTAATAACATTTGGTTTCCTGACTTTTACTTTTTTTGATAACATACCAAGTACAATATTTTTTGCTGTAAATGCGCCTATAAAACCGAGACCGAGTGAAAAAAAGAATTTTTTTCTTTCCATCTTTCTTCCGTTATTTTGTTTTTTTTCAAATATCATTTTAACTCCGTTTTACCTGTGACAAGTCCAGCAGTTTTCAGGTCCGTTTTTCAAATTTTTAACATAGGGAACCTTATTGTGTGCATCTCTGTGGCAGTCCAAACAACTGCTCATTGTAAACGATTTCATCTGTCCAACTTTATCCATATTTCTAATATCACCGTGACAACTGATGCAATCAATCCCCTTGGTTACGTGTACACTGTGATTAAAGTAAACATAATCTGGAACTCTGTGAATTCTTTTCCAGGGAATTGCGATACCTTCATCATAATATTTCTTTAATTTTATAATTTCGGGTTTATCTGCTCTTGCAATTGTATGGCAGTTCATACAAGTAGAAACTGCGGGTACCATAGCATATCTTGTTTTCTCAACCCCGGTATGACAATATTGACAGTCTATTTTCATTTGACCGGCGTGTAATTTATGGGAATAATTTATAGGTTGATCAGGCGTATAACCAAGCCCGTCTCTCTCGGCACGGGATACATAATAAGTAACAGCAAATGAAGCAATAACTACAAATATAGTAATTGGTATTCTTACTCTAAGTACATAATCAAGAAACGATTTTTTCATTACTTACCTTTTACTTACGTACTATTATCTAAAGTTCTGTTTTAATTAATTTCAATTATGGGTTTATATTAAGGTCGATTAAATACAATAAAAACAAATTTAATTGTTAAAATATTAT
>JADFGB010000262.1 GCA_022567875.1 Bacteroidota bacterium
TATGAATTTCCTTTGTCCGAAATAATTTTTGATTTTTATGATAAACTAAAATCCACAACGCGCGGTTATGCCTCTTTTGATTATGAATATATGGGTTATCAAAAAGCGGACCTAATAAAACTTGATATATTACTAAACGGTGAACCGGTGGATGCTTTATCGATGATAATTCACAGAGATAAAGCCTATGATTGGGGAAGAAAGGTTTGTTCTAAATTGAAAGAACTTATACCAAGACAAATGTTTGAAATTTCTATTCAAGCTGCAATTGGTTCAAAGGTGATTTCAAAATCTGTTATAAAAGCCTTACGCAAAAATGTGCTTGCAAAATGTTACGGTGGAGATATTACAAGAAAAAGAAAATTGCTTGAGAAACAGAAAGCAGGTAAAAAAAGAATGAAGCAGGTGGGCAATGTTGAAATACCTCAGGAAGCTTTCCTTGCAGTGCTTCAATTTGATGATTAAAAAGATAAAATGAGTAAATTTAATGGTTACGTTAACAGATTAGATAGTTATAACCACGCCTTTCAAGGCAAAGTTAATGTGTTTAAATTTATAAGTGGTATGAAATCAACGAGTAAAAAAGCAATAACATAATTTCTATTGTAACGATATATGATAAAATTCATTAAAAGATTTTTTCAGGTACTTATTATTTTATTATTTGTTACTCTTATTTTAAGGTCTTTCTTTATTGCTGCTTATAAAATACCCACCGGTTCAATGAAGAATATGTTACTTCCGGGAGACTTTTTGATTATAAGTAAAGCGGATTATAAACTGACAACCCCTAAGTTTATCCCTTTCACACATATAAAAATACCGCAGATATCATTGTTCAATATATCTAAACCGAAATTATATGATGTGATTGTATTTAATTTACCGAGTGAATATTACAGCAATATAAAAGATATAAAACTAAATTTGGTAAAAAGGGTAGTCGGGTTGCCTGGAGATACTCTACAGTTAATAAACAGGAATTTATATATAAACTTTAAAAGAATTGATCCGCCTTTAACAGTTTATTATTCGAATTCTAAAATATTTTCTAACGGAATTAGAGAGAATGGAATTTTTCCTCGTAATAAAAAATGGAACACCGATAATTACGGTCCTTTAATAATACCCCAAAAAGGTGATATAATAAAATTAAATTTAAAAAATATCAATTATTGGAAAAAATTAATTAACAGTGAAACCGACAGTATTGGTGTAAGTATTGAAGGAACTGTTATTAATATTAATGGAAAACCTGTAAGAGAATACACGCTAAAGCAGGATTATTTTTTTGTAATGGGTGACAACAGAGATAACAGTCTTGACAGCCGCTTTTGGGGATTTGTACCCGAGAACCACATTTTGGGTAAAGCATTAATAATTTACTGGTCGGAAGATTTGGATACATCTTTTAGTTCATTGGATGAATATTATGATACAATAAGATTTGATAGAATATTCCTCGGGATAAGATAAGAATATTATGAAAAAAATAATTTACCCTGAACAATTAGAATACATTTCATCATTTATAAAGCAAGACAATGTCTTAATAAAAAAGATAGAAAAATATGCGAGAGAACATAAAGTACCGATTCTTTCCAAGGCTTCCTCCAAATTTTTAGAACAGTTAATTATAATAACACAACCTAAAAAAGTTTTGGAAATAGGTACTGCTATTGCATACTCCTCAATTAAAATAGGAAGAAATTTATCATCTGAAGGTAAGCTTTACACTATAGAAAAAAGTAGAGATATTATAGAAATTGCAAAAAATTTTATTAATAAAGCAAAATTGGAAGACAAAATAAATCTGTTGAATGGAGATGCTCGGGAAATTATGCTCAAATTAAAAACTAAATTTGACTTTATTTTTTTGGATGCGGATAAAGATGATTATAAAAAGTTATTTAATCTATCTTTAAAATTGCTTAAAAAGGGAGGTGTTATATTTATTGATAACCTTCTATGGCAAGGATTTGCTGCTACAAACAAAGTTCCTAAAAAATATATTCTTTCTACTAAACATATCAGAGACTTTAATAAAATATTTATGAGAACCCCTTCTCTCTGTGCAAGTATTTTGCCTATCGGTGATGGTATTGGATTGGGAATAAAAATAAAATAATTATGTGTAAATTTGAAAATATTACACCTGAAATACTATTCAATGAAGTTGAAATATTTTCAAAAAAAAATATCAAACTATCAATTCATGGAAATGTTCTATCAATTAATGCAAAAAAAGATGATGATGTTTCTGGTACTGTAATCTGGAAACAACGACCAGATATAATTGATAAAAAAATTAAACTTCCAATGAGAATTAAAGAAGGTAAAGAGCAAGTTAATTCTGCCAAATATGCTGAAGGTGTTCTAACTATTACTATTCCAATTGAGAACACGGAAAAAAATATTCCTATTCAATAAGTTTATTTTCTAAATTTTGCAAATATTGCCATTACAGCTAAAGCGCCAATCATTCCAGCAATACCAGATGTTTCGTTTACGGGGTAAACTAGGGCACTTCCAATAAAAATTGCAGATGATAAAATACTACCTGATAAGAGAACATTAGATTTTGTGCTTTGCATTTGCATATACATTCGATTATCATCCATGAATCGCTTTATTTCTGGAGCTATTGTAATTGTATCTTCAATTGATTTTGCAAACTTTGTAAAAGAACGTTTTATTTCTTCAATGTATGCATCTTTGATTAGATGCTCTTCTTCTAGAATTTGTTTTAGAACATTAACAAACTTAAAGTTAACTTTGTGTGTATGATAAATTCCTTCTATTATAGAAGACATTCTCATGTATAGTGCAAGATTTTTGGGTAACATAAATGGAAATTTGCTCATTGTTTTATTTGCAAGTTCCATTAACATTTTAACTTCCATTTCTTCAGGTTTTTTTCCATGCATTGCTTGCACTGTCATTTGTACTGCTTTCTCAATTACTGTTTTATTATAATCTGGCATTAGCATTCCAAGATCACTCATTGCTTGTACGGTTCTAGATGAGTCTTTTTCAACTAGCGCCAAGTATAGTCGAATTAATCGTACTCTTGTTTCGTTATCTATTCTTCCAACCATTCCATAATCATATAGGATTATCTGACCTTCTT
>JADFGB010000263.1 GCA_022567875.1 Bacteroidota bacterium
GTGGTCAAGAATTTCGTTATATTTTTGTTCAAAACTAAATCCTTCGGGGAGCCATTGCCTAACTTCCACGTTTTCCTCTACTGTTTTTCCAACCGGTACAGTCTCGTGAGGAAGATTAGGGATATAATATAAAATATCATTTAGTTTTTCTTCTATTTGATAGAGTTCAGTATCAATTTCTTTCGTTTTATCGGAAATTATTTTCATCTCTGCAATTATTGAAGAAGCGTCTTTACCTTCTTTCTTTAGCTTACCGACTTCTTGAGACACTGAATTTTTTTTAGCTTTTAGTTCTTCGGTCTGTGTGATAAGGCTTCTTTTTTGTTTGTCCAATTCTAAAAGTTCATCAACTCTGTCGGGTTCATTTTTATTTATTATTCCCTGTTTAACAAGTTCGGGATTTTCTCTTATAAATTTTATATCAAGCATAATTTATTTTACCACAATATTATAAATTCTATTTTTAACAAATATTTCTTTTATTATTTCTTTTCCTGCAGTATGCTTAGAGACTTTCTTATCTTTAAAAACAAGTTCTTTCACTTCATTCTGCTCGCTGTTTGCAACAACTTCTAAAGTTGATCGTAATTTACCGTTTACTTGTATTGCAATATTTACTGTGTCTTCTATCAAAGCATTTTTATCCGGTGTAAACCATAATGGACTTTCCATTAATGATTTTTTATTTCCGATCAATGACCAGCATTCTTCTCCAAGATGAGGTGCAACCGGTGAGACAAGAACAGAAAATCTACTTAATGTGTATACTTTTATTTCGTTCGAACAATTTTTAAAGTTCTTTGTAATCTCATTTAACAATTCCATTAATGATGCTATGGCAGTATTAAATCTGAATGCATCTATTTCAGTTTCGTACTTTTTAATTGTTTGATTTACTTTTTTATAAACAGATTTTTCAAATTCATTAAGAGAATCAATTGTAAAATTATCTTTTAATTCACAATTACTTAAAACATTTTTATTGTTTATAAAAAGATCGTAAGTACGTTGCACAAATCTCTCTGTGCCTGTAATTCCTTTATCGCTCCAATCTCCGCCCATTTCATAAGGACCCATAAACATTAAGTAAAGTCGGAACACATCAGAACCATATTTTAAAATAAAATCATCAGGGTTAACAACATTCCCTTTTGATTTAGACATCTTTACTCCGTTGTTTGTAATTATTCCCTGGTGTATAAGATTTTTGAACGGTTCATCAGAATTTACTAATCCTATATCTCTTAAAAATTTATGAATAAATCTCGAGTACAAAAGATGAAGAGTTGAATGTTCGGCACCTCCTACATATCTGTCGACTGGAATCCAATTGTTTGCAATCTCTTTATCAATAGGGGCAGTATCGAGATGAGGATTAAAATATCTCAAATAATACCAAGAAGAATCTACAAATGTATCCATCGTATCTACTTCTCTTTTTGCATCTTTGCCGCACTTAGGGCATTTAACATTTACAAATTCTTCACTGCTTATTAAAGGAGAAATCCCTTCTGAGTTAAACTTTACGTTATACGGAAGTTCAACGGGTAAGTTTTCTTCATTTACAAGAACTTCGCCGCAATCAGGACAATAGATGATTGGAATGGGAGTACCCCAATATCTTTGTCTTGAAATTAACCAGTCTCTTAATCGATATTTAACAGTTTTTTTCCCAGTACCATTTTCTTCAAGCCATTCTATAATTTTTTTCTTGGAATCATCAACATAAAGCCCGTTCAAAAAATCACTGTTAATTGCGGGTCCGTCTGCTAAATAAGCTTCACCTTCAAAATCATCCGGAGGCTGAACTGTTCTTATTTTTGGTAGTTTAAATTTAGTTGAAAACTCCCAATCTCTTTCATCCTGCCCAGGTACAGCCATAACACAGCCGGTTCCGTAGGTAAGAAGTGTGTAGTCAGATATCCAAATAGGAATTTTTTCCCCATTAGCAGGGTTTATTGCAAATGATCCGATAGGGACACCGGTTTTTTCTTTTGTAGTTGACGTCCGTTCAATTTCCGTTAACGATTTTATAGAGTCTCTGTAATTCTCAACTGATTTTTTATTATCCTCAGTTGTTAGCTTATCTACTAATGGATGTTCCGGAGCTAAAACAACATAGGTAGCACCAAACAAAGTATCCGGTCTTGTAGTAAAGACAGAGATCTTTTCATCGCTTCCTTCAACATTAAAAGTAATTTCAGCACCAAGGCTTTTTCCTATCCAGTTCCTTTGCATTGATTTTGTTTTATTTGGCCAGTTAATAGTTTCTAAACCTTGCAATAATTCTTCAGTATAATCTGTAATTTTAAAAAACCACTGAGTTAAGTTTTTTTGAATTACCTCACTTCCGCATCTTTCACAATTTCCGTCCGATAAAACCTGTTCATTTGCTAAGACTGTTCGGCAGGAGGTACACCAATTGACAGGTGCTTTTTTTCTATATGCTAATCCTTTTTTGTATAATTGAATAAAAAGCCATTGATTCCATTTATAATATTCCGGTACGCAAGTCATTAGCTCTGCACTCAAGTCATACATACACCCCATTTTTTTTAATTGTTCTCTAATTGCGTCAATGTTTTGCATTGTACTATCGTAGGGATGAACGCCTGTTTTAATAGCATAATTTTCAGCAGGAAGTCCAAATGCATCATAGCCGATTGGTTCAAAAATGTTGAAGCCTTTTAGTTTTTTAAATCTTGCCCAGGAATCCGTTGGACCGTAATTATACCAATGCCCGCAGTGAAGATTTGACCCCGAGGGGTAAATAAACATAACCAGACAGTAAAGTTTGTTTTCTGTTTGAGAGAAATCTGTTTTAAATATTTGATTTTTCTCCCAATAATCTTGCCATTTTTTTTCAATCTCAGAATAAGGGTAACGCATTTTACCTACATAAATTTAAAATAATCCTAAATTTACCTAAAAATTAATACGTTAGCTAACGGAAAAAATGAAGTGTTAAAATGTATCTCTAAATAAAGAATGTCCCTCATCTGTCCAACTTATTAGGTTATTTCAACTCATTATTTTGTTTTAGGTACCTGAGAAACGGAATATAAAATATCAATATTTTTTTTAAATGTTGGTTAATAAATT
>JADFGB010000264.1 GCA_022567875.1 Bacteroidota bacterium
ATTGCAATAATAAACATTTAATTTGGTATAAGTTGATAGTGAAGATAAGAAACGAGAAATTTATATCAAAGAGTATTGATTATCAAAACAAAATAAGACTATGTAATTTAAAATTAATTTGTAAAGCGAATCTTCTACCTCGGCGGTAGACGGGCCAGATTGCTTTGATAAGCCAAAGGGGACTTTCGCACTACATATTTTAATAATTTTATTTTGTTATTTTAATATTCTTAGTATATGTTGTGGATAAAAGATAAAGTTAAATGAAAAAATTAAAAGCTGTTTTCAAAATCATAAGACCTCTTAATATTTTAATAACTTTTTTGTCGGTTATTGTAGCCGGAATAATTGCACAGGGAAAGAACTCTGTTCCACAAATTTTACTTCTTTGCGCCATTGCAGAATCTCTGACTTTTTCAGCCGGTAATATTATTAACGATATATTTGATATTGAAACGGATAAACTAAACAGACCCGAAAGAGTTTTACCAAAAGGTGAATTAAGCAAACAAACTGCCTTAGTTGTTTATATTATGTTTGTTTTGTTATCTGGTTTTATTTCATTTTATGTAAACGCAGTCGTATTTAAAATTATAATTGGCACCAACATTATTCTTTTTCTTTACTCATTTGCCCTTAAAAGAACTATACTTTTGAGTAATGTAATTGTTGCTTCAGTTGTTGGTTCGGCATTTATCTTGGGTGCTTCCGCAGTTGATAACATAAAAGCGGGATATATTCCTTTTTTATTTGCTCTGTTAATAAATTTCGGAAGAGAAATAGTTAAAGATATGGAAGACATTAAAGGCGACACGGCACAAGGAATGAAAAGTTTCCCCTCAGTTTTCGGTCTTAAATCATCAAAATTGGTTATACTATTATCATCTTTTTCATTGATAATTTTTACATTCTATCCCTATGTTTTTAATTTATACGGTTTAACATATTTCCTTTTTATTTTGATAATTGTTGATCCGTTTTTAATTTTTATTATTTATAAATTATTTAAGGATGATTCAGTTGAAAATCTAAAAAAAATAAGTGTGTATTTGAAGTTAAACATGGTTTTTGGATTAGCAGCAATCTATTTCGGTTAATGAAAAATTTTGATAACTCCTTTCTTTCGGAAAAGATAAAGATTATCGCCGGCTGTGACGAAGCCGGAAGGGGACCACTTGCAGGGCCTGTGGTTGCAGTATCTGTTATCTTCGCAAACGATAAAAAAATTAAGGGTGTGAACGATTCAAAAATATTGACTGAAATTCAAAGAGAAAAATTATTTCCTGAAATTATTAACTCAGCTTTAAGTGTAGGAATCTCCATAATCTCTCACGGAAAAATTGATAAAATAAATATTTTACAGGCATCACTTTTAGGTATGAAGACTGCCGTAAATCGTTTAAAAATTAAACCTGATTTAGTTTTAATAGATGGTAACAAAACATTTAAATCAAATACAAATAGTATAGCTGTTGTAAAAGGGGATTCAAGATCGTTTGCTATTGCTTCCGCTTCCATAGTTGCAAAGGTTGTAAGGGACAGAATTATGAAAAGACTTGATAAATATTTCCCCCAATATTTATGGGCTAAAAATAAAGGGTATCCGACTAAAGAACATATTGATGCTGTAAAGTTATACGGACCTTCACCGCTGCACAGGAAATCTTTTTTAAGAAACATATTACCTGATTATTACTATGAAAATTTTGAAATTAATATTTAAGTATGTCTGACAAAAAGAAAATAGGAAATAAGGGAGAAGAATTAGCGGTAAAATATTTATTGAAAAAAAATTATAAAATTATTAAAAAAAATTACCGCTACGGTAAAGGGGAAATTGATATAATTTGCTTGGATAATGAAAATAACAATTTGGTTTTTGTTGAGGTGAAATCAAGAACAAATTTGAATTTCGGTGATCCTGTTTATGCGTTGACCAAAAGTAAAATGGGACAATTAAGAAAAATTGCGGATTCATATCTTTACGAGAAACAAATTGACGATGTTGATTGCAGATTTGATGTTGTTACAATATTATTTAAGCCAAAAGAAAAACCTGAAATTAAACACTATATAAATGCATTCTAACTTATTTAACAGATGAAATTTATAAAAGCATACATACATTTTATTGAAAATCTAAACGATAAAATAGGTAATTGGGTATCCTGGTTAACTGCATTACTAACTCTCGTAGTTTGCTACGATGTATTTGTTCGTTATTTTTTAAAGGAAAGCAGTGTCGGGTTTCAGGAATTTGAATGGCATTTATTTGCAATTATATTTTTACTTTCAGCTGCTTATACGCTGAAAATAGACCAACACGTAAGGGTTGATGTATTTTATACAAAAATGTCAGAGAAACAAAAAGCTTTTGTTAATTTATTTGGAGCAATAATATTTTTAATTCCTTTCTGCGTTGTAGCAATAATTGCTTCTAAATATTTTGTTATAAATTCTTTTATAATGGGAGAAACCTCCCCGGATGCAGGCGGACTCCCGGCAAGATATATTTTAAAGGCTGTTATTCCTATTTCAATGTTTTTATTATTATTGCAGGGGATTGCACTTGCATTCAGATCATTTCTTACTCTAATATCATCAGGTAATAAATCAATCAAAAAAGTCTGATGGAAATACTTACTCTAATATTCTTTTTAACCGTTCTAATTTTTGAGATTCTTCTTTGTAGTCACCATCGGGAAAAGAATCCCCTAAAACACCTAAAACGCTATTAGATATTTCGATTATAGTAATTAATTCTCTATATTGTTCTTTTGTTAATTCTATTTTCATATTTTTGCTTTTTATGATTTTTACTCTTGACAACGATTCTTGGTTTACTATAATGAAAATGTAGGAGAAATCCTACTAATCACGCGGTCCCGTCAAAAGCGGGATTTTCGCTTTTTATATAAGCTCTTTTCCCTGTATAAAACTTACCGAAGTCAATATATTTGTCTTTAATTTTGTGTAATTCTCCTGCTACTTTTCCGCGCACTCCAACTACACCGATTTTCTTCCCCTTTATCTTTAATCTCTCCAATATATTTCTTTATCAAAGATAGACCCAAATTAAAACTTCAATTTAAAGT
>JADFGB010000017.1 GCA_022567875.1 Bacteroidota bacterium
TAATTCTTTTTTTTTGAGACCGTCTACCCATCCAAAACAAAGGGCTTCCTCCAATGTTTCTTTGTATGTTATGCTTGGCTTGCCTGAGTGCTTTTTGTAAAAGACCAATAAAATTTCTTTTTCTTTATTGTGGTTTTTCTTAAGCCACTTTTTCCATTCATGCCTATTTTTTGCATAAAACGTTTTCATAATCTATTACAAAAATATAATGAATTAGTTATTATTATTTCTTTGTTAATTTTATCCTTTTTACTTTTTTAAGTGATTAGATTAATAGCTTTATAATACAGGACCAAATAAAGGTTTATAATTATTACCTGCACCTTTAGTTAAATTTATAATTTCACCACTTCCAATTTTTATTAAAAATATATCTGTTGTGCCCTCTTCTGTTTTTTGATGATAAATTATATTTAATCCATCTGGGGAAAAATGCGGATACTCTTTAGTAAAATTATTATTTGTTAGTCGTTTTTGATTTGTACCATCTGAGTTCATTGTATAAACTTCGGTATGGTTATCTCTATTTGAAAGGAATACTATTTCCTTTCCATTAGAGGAGAATGTTGGTCTGATATTAAAACCCGCTGTGGTTGTTAATTGTTTTTTATTATTTCCATCGCTGTCCATACTGTATATTTGACCTTTACCACTTTTGTAAGAAACAAAAAGTATTTTTGAATTATCCTGTGAAAATGAACAAGATCCATCATATGCTGTGGAATTCGTCAATCTCATTACATTATTTCCATCAACAGTCATTGTATAAATATCATAATTATTGCTACGGTTTGAAATAAATAATATTTTTTTATCATCGGATGAAAACTGCTTAGGAAAATCTTGACCTAAAGTTGAATAAATACTATCTGCCCAGTTAGTAAGGACATTCTTGTTACTCCCATCAACATTTATTATTCCAATTAGACCGAAAGTTTGATATAAAACTTTAGAGTTATCATTGGAAAAAGTGGGATTATTACCTCTTCCTAAATTAATAACGTTACTTCCATCACTTTCCATTATAAAGATATAAGACATCAACCAATCATAAGCACCTGTATAAACTATTTTTCTCCCATCTAATGAATATTTAGGTGAATTATCCCAAGTGTCATTATTTGTAATCCGAGTTTGGTTTGTACCGTCAATATCCATTGTATATACTTCACATTTTGTCCCTAATTCAATGTGAATTCGACCATCCGAATCTCTGTCTGAGATAAAAATAATTTTATATTCTATAACATTTTGAGGTGGAGCTATTATATTCGGAGGTAATATTGGATTATCTTTATTACATCCTTGCAATAAAACTGCGATAAGTATAATAATTAAGAATTTCATACTATACACCATAAATTATCCTAACGGCGTTGTGACTCAGCCAAAGACCAGAACTACTATGGCACATTGATTAAATAATTTTTTAATTTGAACAAATAGAGTTTAAAGAATATTTGGAGAGAAAATTAAACCCCGTATTATTTCTATATATTATTTTAAGTTGATTTAATCCATTAATACTATAAAACATATATTTTTTTAAAAAAGTTGCAGGCAGTCGGTTTCAGGTTGGTAGGTTTATGAAAATTTTATAAAATCTAAAATACACGACTTCAGCGGACAAACAAAATTCATAATTATTATTTATATTTGTGTTATGAGAAAGAACATTCATATAATAATTTTGTCATTGCTATTTTCTATTGTACTTTGGGTGTCAATAACAATGTTAAACGATTATTACACAACGTACAATTTCCCGCTAAAGCTTGTTGACTTTCCAAAGGGTTATTCCTCCGCTGTGGAAATACCGAAAGACATATCCGTAAAATTGAAGGGACAGGGTTGGAAATTATTTACATTGAATTTAGGTGTACTTTCGGTTTATAAAGTTTCGGTAGGAAAGGGAAGGGGGAAAAAAGTTCTGAATCTTGCAACTTTTTTAGGAGAAAACCAATGGCTCTCGTCCGTTGTTGAGGTGATAAATGTTCAACCAAATACAATAAGTATAAATGTAGAAAGGACAAGGACTAAAAAATTAAAAGTTATTCCTCAAATCAGATTAGATTTTAAGCAGGGTTACGGTTTGGCAGCAAAGTTAAAAATATCACCTGACACAATTAAAGTTACCGGTCCAAGAAGTACGATGAGAAAATTAAAATCTATACTTACAAATGAAATTATGTTAAACGAACTTGATAAATCTATACAAAAAGAAATTACACTTATGGATATTCAGGGCGTAACTTATTCTCCGGATAAAATAAATATAACATTGGACGTTCAGAAAATAGTAGAAATGAATATTGACGAAATCATTGTTGAAGTTTTGAATGTACCAAGGAACAGGGAAGTAGTATTACTGCCTAATAAAATAACATGCAGCGTAAGGGGCGGAATTGATGTTATCGGAAAATTAACAAACGATCAGTTTAAAGCTACAGTAAATTACAGGGATATTATATACGATACATCGGGAAGCATTCAGCCTAAAATAATTTTACCCGAAAATACCACGCTGCTCTTTACACAACCGGAGAGAGTTCAGTACGTAATTAAAAGATACAAATAAAAAAGAAGGAACAGATATTTAATGTTTATAACATTTGAGGGAATAGATTTCTGCGGTAAGACGACTCAAATTGAATTACTTAAAGAAAAATTGATAACTGAAAACAAAAAAGTAGAAATAATACGCGAGCCTGGCGGAACAGCAATATCAGAGAAGATAAGAGAACTTCTTCTATCTAAAGAACATGATGAAATGTTTATGGAACCTGAGATATTTCTTTTTTCAGCAAGCCGTGCTCAGCTAGTAAGGGAAAAAATTCAACCTTTGTTGAATGAAGGATTTTATGTGCTTTCAGATCGTTTTCACGATTCAACCACTGCTTATCAGGGCTACGGCAGAGGAGTTGATCTTGATACGGTAAATAAAATAAACCAACTTGCAATAGACGGTACATTGCCAGATTTAACATTTATAATTGATATTCCGGTTGAAGTTGCAGAATCAAGAAAAATGGAAAAGGAAGAGGAGCAGCTTGACAGATTGGAGATTTTGGACAACAAATTTTTCAACTGTGTAAGGGAAGGTTATTTAACAATGGCTCTGCAAGAAGAAAGATTTAAAGTTATCGATGGAATGTTGAGCATTGAAAGCATAAGTACAAAAATAATAAACGAAGTGAAAAGATTTAAGGAAAAAGGATAGAATGAATAAAAAAAGAATAAAATTAATATTGGTGTCATTTTTTGCAGCTGTATTTTTTACAGGATTTGTTTTTGTGTCCGATAAGTATTTTGAGATTTCAAAAAATATTGAGCTGTTCAGTAAGGTCTATAAAGAAGTTACTTTCAATTATATTGAGGACATTGACCCGGTGCAGTTTATGCGTGCTGGCATTAACGGTATGCTTGGTTCATTGGACCCTTACACAATATTTATTGACGAAAATAAAAAAGAAGATTATGATCTGCTTACAACAGGAAAATACGGAGGCATTGGAGTTTCGATAGGAGTAAGGGGAGAGAAGGTAACAATTATTGATGTCTTTGACGGATATTCTTCACAAAGACAAGGTTTACGTGTGGGTGATATTTTAATTGAAGCCGGAGGCACTAAAATAACTCCCGATAATATTGACATCATTTCTTCTCTTGTTAAAGGGCAACCGGGGACTACTGTTAATCTAAAAATACAACGAAGCGGAGAAGAAGATACTTTAAGTTTTAATCTTGTTAGAGAAGTAGTAATTGTTAAAAGTTTATTATATGCCGGTTTCTATCCTAAAAATTCAAATAATGTTTATCTTAAATTAAGTAACTTCAGTCGTTCAGCTTCCGATGAAATAAGAATAGCATTAAAAGACTTGCAGAATGAAAAACCTATTGTATCCATTGTGCTTGACTTAAGAGGAAATCCCGGGGGATTGCTGGATGTGGCAGTAAATATATGTGATGACTTTCTTCCGAAGGGTAATTTAATAGTTTCGACTTTTGGAAGAGAAAAAACAGATAAGAAAAAATTTTATTCTCTTCATAAGCCAGTAATAGAAAATGCCGATGTTGTTCTACTTATAAACGGAGGAAGTGCATCAGCTTCAGAGATTGTTTCAGGCGCATTGCAGGATCATGACCAGGCTGTAATAGTTGGGACTAAATCTTTTGGTAAAGGATTAGTTCAAACAATAATACCATTAAATTATAATACATCTATTAAAATTACTACTGCTAAGTATTTTACTCCAAGCGGGAGAAGTATACAGAGAATTGATTATTCAAAAGACAAAAAAGTAATTGCTAAATCGGATTCAATTGTTAAAAAATCTTTTAAAACAGATAATAAAAGAACAGTTTTTAGTGGAGGAGGAATAAATCCGGATACAACGGTGAAGCCACATAAATTGTCGGAATTAACAAAAGCTCTTCTTGCCAAAGGTGTTTTTTTTACTTTTGCCGACCATTATTATTATGCTCATAGAAAGATGAATTTTAATAAATTGAATGATCAAGCTTTACTGAATGATTTTAAAAAATATCTGACCTCTAAAAAATTTGATTATAAATCCAAAAGTGAAAAAGAATTAAACCAGCTTATTGCAAGTCTTAAGGATAAATCAGGATATAAGAATGTTATAAACAAGTTGAATAAAATTAAAAACGAAATGGATGAGCTGCATAAAAAAGGAATTGAGAACAACAAAATAGATATTATGAATCAACTTAAAAGTGAACTTGCATATCGTTACAATGGATCAAACGGAAGGATAGAAGAATTACTTAAAAATGATAATCAATTTAAGATTGCCTTTAAGCTTACAAAAAATAAAAAATTATACAGAAAACTTTTGCAAGGAAAATAATTCATAATGTATAATTCCGAAAACACATATTTGTACAAAAGTTTATTTCGTAATGTAACACGCTAAGCGATGAGTGTTATTTAGATGTTGAAATGAAAGATGCCGAAACGAGTTTTGTATGACAGGTTTATTTCAGAAATTCTACTCTAAATTTATAATATGGACAAATCAGCAAAATCAAAATTAATAGAAATTATAGATAATAATAATTTCTTTGATTCCAACGAAGACAAATTAAGCTATTCTTTTGATGCTACACCTCTTTATCAGCAATTACCCGAAGCAGTAATCTTTCCCGAAAATGAAGAACAAATTTCTAAAATTATTTTACTTGCAAACAAAGAAAACTTTAGCATTGTACCGCGTGGAGCAGGCACAGGCCTTAGCGGCGGTTCTATTCCTGTAGAAAACAGTATTGCACTTGTAATGACCAAATGGGATAAAATATTAGAAATTGATTCTTCTAATCTTACAGCTACAGTTCAACCGGGTGTAATAACAGGCAACCTTCAAAAGGAAGTGGAGAAATTAGGTCTTTTTTATCCGCCTGACCCGGGTAGTTCAAATGTTTGTACAATTGGGGGAAACGTTGCTAATAATGCAGGGGGATTGAGAGGCTTGAAATACGGTGTTACAAAAAATTATGTAATGGGTGTAGAGATGATTCTACCAAACGGTGATCTATTAAAAACCGGGGGTAAAAATGTAAAAGATGCAGCAGGTTATAACCTTAAAGATTTCATAGTCGGCAGTGAAGGAACTCTAGGAATAATAACAAAAGTAATGCTCAAACTTTTACACAAACCAAAATCCTTTTTAACTATAATAGCATTTTTTGATAAAATGATAGATTGTTCAAACGCCATTTCAGGGATTATTAATTCTTTTATAACTCCAGCAATGATGGAATTTTTAGATAGAACTACTTTAAACTGTATTGAAGATTATGCAAAACTTGGTCTGCCAAAAAATTCAGAGGCTGCATTATTAATTGAATTAGACGGAAGGGAAGCTGCAGTAAGAGAAGACTCTGAGATTATTAAAAAGATATTCTCAGAATATAATGCATCAATTATTAAAACAGCAGATACTATTTTAGAATCAAACAATTTAAAAGCCGCAAGAAGAAGTGCATTCAGTGCACTTGCAAGGGTTAAACCGACAACTATATTAGAAGATGTAACCGTACCGAGAACGGAATTTCCTGTACTCATTGAAAAAGTAAAACAAGCTGCAAAGGACAACAATGTAATCTTCGGCAACTTCGGACACGCAGGTGACGGAAATCTTCACCCAACTTGTCTTACGGATGAAAGAGATACATCGGAAATAGACAGAGCACACAAAGCATTTGAATTTATTTTTAACGAAGCAATAAAGTTAGGAGGCACCATAACCGGTGAACACGGAACCGGTCTTGCAAAAAAAGACTTTCTTGAAAATGTTGCGGGCATTCCCGGTGTAGAAATGATGAAAAAAATAAAATCAGTAATTGATGAAAATAACATATTAAATCCTGGTAAGATATTTTCAAATGCACCTCGTTGTGAAGGTACACTACCGTTTAATAAAAACAAGATTAAACCTTTTAATGGATAGGCAAAAAGAAAATCTATTCGGGTTGATAAACGATGATCTTCTTTCTCAACGTATACATTGGGGTATGTGTTTCTCTGTTTGTCCTACAATACTTCTTTATTATCAAAAAAAGTTGGTTGAGAAATTTTTTTCCTCTTCAGAATTATTCAATATTTTTCTTAATAAACTTTTGCACCCTTTTATCCTGTGAGCCGTTCAAATATCAGTAAAAAAAAATAAGAATTTTCCTTTACTTATTATTAACTATTATTTATATTGATACTTCCTTCCAAATTTTGATGAAGGCACTACTGGGGAGGTAGATATTAAATATTTATATTTGCTATCCTTTTATATACATACTTAACCTGAGGAATTTGCTTATGACAAAAGTTATATCCGTAGCTGTTCCAAAGGGGGGTGTTGGTAAATCTACTACTGCAGTAAATTTAGCTGCCAGTTTTGCAGTAGCAGAAAAGAAAACATTATTAATTGATTTTGACTCAACTGGATCAAGTACAATTTGTTTCGGTTTTGACAGTAAAGATATTATTGGAAATATCTTTGATGTATTGAGTTTTAAAATAGCAATTGGTGAAGTAATTTGTAAAACTGACCTTTCCAATTTAGATTTAATACCATCTAAGATTCAATCTACCGATGAAGAAAGACTGCACAAAATCACTAATAACTTTCTTCTCTTTAGTAATATTTTACAAGAGGAACAATTTGCAATATATGATTATATCATAATTGATTGCCCACCATATTTACAAGGACTTACAACTATTTCTTTGATTAGTTCTGATTCTGTTATTTTGCCTGTAAAAGCAGGCAAGTTCTCTTTAACTTCCATCAGCAAAATGATTGAATATATCGAATGGATAAAATCCAGATATAATTCTCGTTTAACAGTAGAAGGAATTCTCTTAACGATGTACGAACCAAATACAATTGCATGGAAAAAAACTTCTAAAATGCTAGATGAGAATTATGGTGATTTGGTTTTTGATACAGTCATCCCCCGAAACACAACTCTTTGTGAAAGTGAGTTTTTTGGTAAACCTGGTGTTTTAATCAATTGTAATTCATCTGGGGCAAAAGCTTATTTACAATTTGCACAAGAGATAATGTCAAAGGAAACAATCAACAAACACGAACCAATAGTATTGAATGTAGCTTATAGTATAGGTTTGAGTCATTAGTCGATCTTTAATAATAATTTGTGGATGAGCAGGTTATTACTTCAATTTTTTAGTTTCAATTTCTCTATTTTTTGATCTAATTCTTCAATTGTTTCAAAAATTTTTTCCATCTCTTCTTCATCAATGTATGTCTCTTTACATTCAGAGCAAACAAAAGCAGGAAGTTTCTTTATATCTAAATTATAATCGGTTCGTTTAATATTAAAAACAACATAATCAATAAACATATCATTGTAACATTTCAAACATTCCATATATCTTCTCTGTTTTTAGAATTTTCATCCCATTTTTTTTCTTCAGGCAGATATGCAGTAATTATTTGAAGGAAGTTCTTAGTAGGATAACAGACTAAATGTATAGGCCTATTTTCATTGCCCCTTCCACTTATTAAACAGGTGTGTCCACGTATATCAAAAGGGTAATCTTCAATTAGATCACAATTTTTTATTACTTTATGGATCTCATTAGGAGATATCATTCTGTATTGTTTAACACACTGTTGCGCCGAATGCAGCGTAAATAAAATATTTTTATCTGCTGATTGTTGTATTTTTAGTATTAAATCATCCATATATTTAATGTAAATTCTTATAAGCAGAGTAAATATAAAAAATAAGTAGAATAAATTAAATTATTCCCTTGTAAGATTAAAACTCTAATTTTAGATTAAAGTTAAATTTTAAAATAATCTACATTTGAAATTCATAAATCGACTAAAGATAATTTGTGTATTTATTTTTCTATTTCAATTAAATAGCTATGCACAAAATAACTTCAAATACATAACACACACTGATACATTGTTAATCAGTTATGAAAATTTATATAAAGTATCCGGACTTACGATAATACCATCAACTGAAACTATTTACTTAAACAACAAAAAACTCAATAGAAATGAATATAGTTTTACTTATTCAAAAGGTGTATTTACCCTTTCAGATTTGCTCCATTACTCAATTTATGATACTATAATTATTGTATATAAATCATTGAGATTAGCATTAAATAAAGAATATAAAAGAAGAACACTAATAAGGAAATTAGATAGAACAAAAATTGACAGTGTAAGTTATATAGTTATAGAGACTACATCTTTAACCGAAGAATCTATTTTTGGAAGAAATATGCAAAGAAGTGGAACTATTGTAAGAGGGTTTACTTTCGGCACAACAAAAGATTTCTCTTTAAACAGCGGACTGAGATTACAACTTTCCGGATGGTTATCTGATGATATTGAACTTGTTGCAGCTTTGACAGATGAAAATACACCCATTCAACCGGAGGGCAACACAGAGAGATTGGAAGAGCTTGATAAAGTTTTTATCCAGCTAAAACATCCAAATGCTCAGGGTACTTTCGGTGACTATTTTGTGAAAAGACAAACAGGTGAATTCGGAAAAATTGATAGAAAATTACAAGGACTAAAAGGTGAGTTTAATTATAAATCCTCTGCTGGTTTTATTTCTTTTGCAAGTTCAAAAGGAAAATTTAATACAAATTCTTTTAACGGTCAGGATGGAGTCCAGGGGCCATACAGATTAAATGGTATCAATAATGAACCCGATATTATAGTAATTGCCGGAACAGAAAAAGTTTATGTTGACGGTATTCTGCAAAAGAGAGGTGAACATAATGATTATGTAATTGAATATGGTAATGCCCAAATTACATTTACTCCAAATAAACTAATTACAATAGACAGTAGAATCAATGTGGACTTTGAGTATACTGATAGAAGATATTCAAGAAATTTTTTCGGTGCAGGAGGTGTCACTAAATTATTTAATAATAAACTTGAACTTAATTTTCAATATATAAGAGAAGGTGATAATCAAAACGCACCGATTGATATATTACTGACGGACACAGATAAAGAAATTCTAAGAAATGCCGGAGATGATATCAACAAGGCAACAAAGTCTGGCATTTCTCTTGCGCCTAAAGATTCAAATGGTATAAGGCAGGGTAGGTATGAAAAAATTGATACTCTGATAAACAACAAACCTTTTACTTTTTATAGGTATAATCCGGGTAACCCACATTCAATTTTCAATGTTGCATATAGTTTTATTGGTTCAGGGGATGGTGATTATTTACGTGAGAGTTTAGGTGTGTTTAAGTTTGTAGGAATTGGAAAGGGGACATACTTACCACTTATATTTATACCTGTTCCGCGATTAAATCAAGTAGGTAATTTTTTACTTACTTATAAACCTTTAGATGGGATTGACCTTAGCTTTGAGTATTCTGGTAGTATTATTGATAGGAACAGATTCTCCGATTTGAATGATAATAATAATTTTGGTTCGGCAAGAAATATTCATTTAAATATTTCTCCACAAAAAATAAATATAGGTGATTTTAAACTCGGCAAAATAGGGCTAACATATAAAGACAGATTCATTAGCAAAAAATACAGTCCTATTGATAGAATAAATACAATTGAATTTAACAGAGATTATAACCTTAATTCTTCTCTATCTAATTTAGACCAAAATTTAAGAGAATTAAATATTTTGTACATATCTTCAAAAAAAATAACTATTAATTCATTCTTCGGATTTTTAAGACAAGGTTCACTCTTCAAATCAGATAGGTATAAAAATACTATCCAGTATAATAATGGTAATGATATAAATGCTTTTTATAATATTGATTTTGTTAAAACAGAAAATATAAATTTTACATCAAAGTGGATACGGCAGGATGGGGAAGGTAGAATCAATATTTTTGGACTAATATACGGTCTTAATTATTTAGCTGAAAATAAAGAAGAATTTAATTTAAATTCAGATTCATTATTGGACGGCAGCCTCAAGTATTATGAATATGCTCCATCTATATCTTACGAAAAAATAAGTGGTTTAAAATTATCCATTAAATATTCTTTCAGGAAAGATTATGCTGCATTATCCGGGAATCTGGTAGAACAAGCAAATTCACAGGGACAATTTTACGAGATTGATTACAGAGGCAATCTTTCGAGATTGGTTGAGCCGTTGAGCGTCCCCGATCTGATGGATTTCTTGGCGGCGGCAGACTACACCCGCTGGGGCCTCACAACCCTGCTGTACAAGTCGGGTCCGATTGGAGGACCCGTCAGGGCCCATCTTGAGACAGACATCTTGCAGGGAGCTACCGATCTCACTCC
>JADFGB010000265.1 GCA_022567875.1 Bacteroidota bacterium
TACCGTACTAAGAGCCATCAAAGGAGTTAAAGCAGCCAACGATTCTTTATCTAATTTAATTGATTATTCTCTCCCACTAAATTCAGACTATAATCAACTTTCTATTGACAGTACTTTGTTTAATAAAAACAGAGTTCTATTTACTTTACTAATTACTTATAATAATCCTTTATACAATCGATTTGCTGTCTATAATACTAATTTAGAAGCAGAACTAATCGATAAATCATTAAACGGGTACATTTACAAAGAAAAACTTTACATAAACGGAAATAATTTTTTAAAATTATCTGAAGATTTTTTAAGTAAAGATATTTTTAACCTGACAAGAATATCCCTCTATAAAGTTGACAGTAATTCTGTTAATTTAGTTTTCCGTACTTTTTCAAAGCTAAAAGAAAAAAGAAGAATTTATACTCAAGACATTACAGAAATTACTAACGACAGAATTAAAACAAAATTAAACAGTTCCGTAAGATCAAGATTAAGAAATAAATCCGATGTATTTCCCTTTTCTTCTTTAACAAAAAAATATGAATCTAACGCTAACCTGTTTTATAATTATATTTTTAACAAAATAAGCAGAGCAAGAGTTAAGCTTAAACTGCCTTTAATAACTGATAAAAAATCAGCACTTGCAACTGTAGGACTAACTTCTGAACATATTACAACAAACAAGAAGATCGAAAATAAATCACCGGTTGGTTTTTCTATAAATCTAAGCAAAACTTGGAAGAGATTTGATAATTTTATGATTCGTTCCCATCTAATTAAAGGTAAAAAAGGAACAAGATTTTTAAATAGCGTTCTTGGTGCAACAATATCTATAATTAGAATAGATAATAGTGAAGATATTACTGATTACACTAAATATCCATTTGTAAATGAAACCAATAATAAAATAAGAAGAAAATCAACTGAGAGAATGATTTATGGTAAAAGTTTTTACCAACTGATAGAATATATTGGCAGGGATCAAAAATTTTTGTTGATTATTAATGGATCGAAATATACATTTGATAAATATGAAAAATTATATCACAATATTCTTAGCTCATTCAAGATTAACACTTAAATAATGTATAAGTTGTAATTGTTCTTAAAAAAACGATGACACCAATATTAATAATCATTTTAAGGAAGTAACTTTAAATCGTTTATTGAATTAACCGGTTGCACAATTAAAGCCGGCAAAAGTTGAAAGTAATTTACATTTACTTTAGCGGTAAAAAATATTATTTAAATAATTTTGAGGCAATTATGTTTCACAGATATAAAAAAACAAAAATTCTTCCGACTCTAATTATAATTTTATCTTTTGTTTTTGTTTATGCACCCTTTAGCACCAAAGCACAAAGTCTTTATAAGTTAAATGATAGCGGACCTCCTGGAGGAAGTGGAAGTACAACTACTTTTCAAAACGATAATGATAAATCTTCAACAATTTTTGTTCTTATGGGAGTTACAGCAGGATTAGTTCTGTTTTATAAATTCTTTATTCAAAAAAAGAAAGATAAACAACCGGAATTAGATTCTACTTCAACTAATTCAAATATGATTAGAAAATTTTCTGTTTACCCCTCTGTTGCTGAAAAAGTATCTGATAATGATAACCCATTACCATTTCAACTTTATATGGGTATTAGAAGAAATGACCCTGTATATAACAAAAAAACATATATTCTTGGTGTGTCTTTTAATCTGTAATGTTTATTGATTAAAAGATATTAAAAAACCGGGAAATCAGTTACACAAGTATCATGCTTACCGCTGCTTCCTTTCGGTTCTGACGGGGTTGGGCAATCACTTGTTAACCGATACCCGGTAAAACTTTTATTATCAATGATGTTAAAAATTAGAAAAAATAAATTCTAATTCAATAAAATATTTGGTTAAAGTAGGGTATTATTCAATTTATTTTTTTTAAACTTATTTTATTAAGTGTATTTCTTTCCCAAAAAACACCGTCTTTGTATCCCTGTATAGATTTATTATAGCTTGCTATTTCCAATCTTTTTTGTGCTATACAGCAAAAGTCATTATCAATTTCTATTCCAGAGTATATTCTACCTAATTTTTTTGCAACTACTGCGGTTGTACCAGAACCTAAAAATGGGTCAAAAACAAAATCACCTTTATTTGTACTTGCTAATATTATTTTTGCCAACAATTTTTCAGGTTTTTGAGTCGGGTGATTTGTATTCTCAGACATTGACCAAAATGGTATGGTTATGTCAGTCCACAAATTTGAAGGGTGGGTTGTTCGAAAAGCACTTTCACCTTTTAATTCCCAATCTTTTGGAAATCCTTTATCATCTTTATAAGGAGCAAGAACTTTACGTTTCATTTTTACATTATCTACATTAAAAGTATAGTTAGAACTTTTTGTGCAAAACCAAATATCCTCGGAACAATTTTTCCAATTTGTTTTTGCTCCCCTTCCTTTTTCTCTTTCCCAGGTAATTCTGTTTCTTATTACAAAATATTTTTTTGCAATATTATAAATAGCAGGTGATGATTTCCAATCTCCGCAAATATATACTGAAGCTGTTTCTTTTAATTTCGATACTAATTTACTTAACCAGGAATCAAACCACAATTCGTATTTATCTAAATCAATTTCTTTAAAGAAATTTGAATTAAATTTTTTGTTAAGATTATAAGGCGGATCGATAAACATCAAATCAATAAAATTATCAGGTAAATATTTTAATACTTCAAATAAATCTTGGTTTATAACTTTGTTTTTTATTCTAATTACAGAAGTTTTACTTTTAAATTTTACTAATTTTTTAGACAACTTTTTTTTGACAAAAAACTTTCAGTCGACAGAAACGGACTTTTGAAAATATCCAGTGCTTCCGATAGTAGTAACTATATCTACAATGGCATGACTAGGGAGTACGCCGATCGCATATTCTACGAAGCGATGCTGGTCGACTGGGCTGGTCACCAGAGCGGTCCGGCTATTGCTTGGATTGAATATTATGCCGTTAGAGTTTTTGGGTTCTTGGCGTGGCGGAAGAAGCCTTAAAATCTCTTAAATTATTGTAGCGCTACAATAATATTCTTAAAA
>JADFGB010000266.1 GCA_022567875.1 Bacteroidota bacterium
TTACTGATTTATTCAGGTAATAAAGACTGATTGTAAAATTTTTTTACACTTATAAAGTGCCCTGTCTTTTATTAACAGGACACTCTATTTATTTTTTATATGAGATGTTTATAACGCTTTATATTATAATTTTACTATTTTTTATTTAGCCCAATTATATCTTGAAAAATGCATTAGATGTGCATTAGTTACAGATAATGTACCAGAATTTTTATCTATTTTTACACCATCGTATGAAATTTGAGAAAATGTACCATTAGGTGCTGTATAACCAAATACAACATCTTCAGGATTTATTGTTGTTAAATCCAATCCTGAAATTGTCATTGTAAATGATAGTGCTTTATTAAATGATACAGGACTCGGTCCAAAATCAAAACTTGCTGTGTGATCATCCAATGTTACTGAAATATCCATCATTCCTACAAATGCACCTGCAGGAATATTTAGATTACCATGCAGTGAAATATTTCCACCATCTAAATTCCCTTCAATTTCTACTGTTCCACCTACAGATCCGTCTATATTTTTACTAACTGTAATTTGTTTGTTCAGTGTGTTTAAATTCAGCTCAATAGGTGTTTTGTTTATCTGCTGGCTTATATTTTGTGATGGACCAACTAAAGATGATTGATCTGAACATCCAGCGAAAAACAAGCCTACTGCCAAAAAAGATGTGAGTACGATGCGCTTCATAATAAATTCCTTCATTTATTATTAAAATTTTTATTTATCGTTCTACTAAAAGAACATCTATGTTATTACAAGCTTTGTGCCAATTAGAATGTTTTGTTTTTAAGCAATAAAAGAAGTTTTTTAGTTTGACGTACAGGTAATGTTTACTTATTAGAATGGATTTAAGTATAAATGGTAAATATTTTTTACACTTTGAAATTTATAAATTTATCCAAATTATGATGTTAAATTGTATTAGGGATAATTATGTTAGGAGTGATTTAAGTGGTTATCTTTTATAAAGAATTTAATTCTTCTTTAACTTCTTTAATTTTATTTATTATTTTTAAATCGGAAAATAACTTTAAAGACTTCCTAAAATCAGCTCTACTTTTTTTAATATCTTTCATTTTTTTATACAATAATCCAAATTCAAATAATGTTTCTGCCTGATTTAACATATTTTCCAATTCTACGTTAATACGTAAACTCGTATTCAAATGGTTTTCTGCTATTTCATAATTATTCAAATTACTTTCAATAATTCCCTTTATCTTAAATATATCAGCAATTGATAGCCTATCATTTATTTTATAACCGATTTCCATCGCCTTGTCTGCAAATACATTTGCAAGTTTAAAATCTTTCAGTTTTGTATAAATAAGTGCTTTGCTTAATAGAGTAACACACATTGGATTTAAAGCATCCACCTTTTGAGCAAAGGCAAAGCTTTTATCAAATTCTTTTAGAGCTAAATTAAAATTATTCTTTTGAAGATATAATACACCTATATTGCCGGTTACTTCTGCCATCCTTCTGTAGTTTTTTTCTTTTTCGAAAATAATAAGTGCTCTGTGGTAATAATTATAAGCTTCATCATAATTCTGCAGTATATTATTTACTACTCCTAAATTTATTTCTATCATTCCATAAATTGTTTTATCCTTTTTAGGGCTTAAATAGCTCAAGCTTGAATCAAAATGTTTATGTGCTTTATTTAAGTTTCCTTTATCACCGTAAATTGTTCCCATTAAATTTTCGCACTTAGCCAATCCTATGTAATCATTTTGAAAATTATACAATTTTTTAGCTCGATTTATATAATTTCTACTCTTTTCCCATTCTGCTTGCCTGCTATATATTTCACCCAAAGACATTAAAGCAAAAGCCAATACATTTTCATATTTAACTTTTTTAATGCTGAAATCGACTAAATTATTAAAAATTCGGGTGGAAACATTTAGTTCACCTTTAATAGTGGAAACTTCACCTAAGAAAAGTAATAGTTCTAAATATTTTGAGCTTGAGAGATTCTGTTCTGAAAATGACAATAAAAATTCAATATATGTATTATAGTCCGATGAAGAATTTAATTCACTTTTTATGCTTATTTCTTTTAGTCTCTTTCCAACATCTTCTTTTTTCTTACTGGATTTCTTAATATTAGTTAAAAGCTTTTTATACTCTTCAAATCGTTTACTGTCAAAATATTCTTTTAAAATCTTCTCAATAACTGAGATATTGTCTAACAATTGAATAACCTTATTTTATAATTTATAATAGAAACAGAATTAAAATATGTTACTTAGCCCAATTATACCTTGAAAAATGATTCAGTTGAGCTTTTTTAACTTCTAGTTTTCCATCTTCAATATCAACTTTAACATTTTCATATACAGCGGGTTCAAAATTTCCATTATTAAAAAAACCAAATTGTAAAGTATTCGGGTCAAAACCGTCCAAATTTAACCCTTCAATTTTTCCTGAAAAGAGTAGTGGTTTATCAAACGTTGCACCTTCCGGGCCGAAATTAAAACCGGCATATTTTTTATCCAGTTCTATTGTGAAGTTCAAAGTGCCTTTGAAAGCGCCTGCAGGAATTTCCAGTTTCCCTACAAATTTAATACCGCCTTTAAGTTTACCTTTTATTTCTATTGTACCGCCTTCGGCTCCGTATATCTTAGACGTTACTTTAGTTGTTTTACCAATAGAAATTATTGGCAGTTTGATTAGTGTTGGCACTGAACTTTGAACATCGTTTTGGGTGAGATCTGAATTTGTGGGACTAACTATTGTGGAATAGTCAGAACAACCAATGTATAACAAGCCAACTATTAGAAACGAAAAAATTAGCAAACGTTTCATGTTTAGCTCCTTTAATTAATGGGATATATATTATAACAATTATTGTGTAAAAGTCAAATTATTTTAGACGAAAGGATAATAGGTACTTAATTGAGAGTTTGAAATTACTATGTGAAATAGTTATAAATAATAACCACCTTAAATAATTTTTATCTTTTATAATTTAAGTACTTCTAATATTTCTTCTGCCTTATTTTCTATTTTTAAATATCTGTATTTGTTAAGTGATTTATTGAAACAGGTTCTACTCTTCTT
>JADFGB010000267.1 GCA_022567875.1 Bacteroidota bacterium
ACGTATTTAGTTGAACTGCTTTGAAATAAATGATTCTTAAGGGGCTACCTCAAAAAAAAAAAGACCTTTGAAACAGTTAAAATTGATCTTCCTTTTGTTATTAAAAGCCCATGATTAAAATCGTGGGCTAACCAATTATATATACTTTTGAGAAAGTCTCTTGACAAAAATAATTACTTCCCCACTTTAGCAACTACAACTTTAATTCCTTCGGAACTAATAACAATAATCTTTTTTCCTTTTTCAATAAAGCTTCCTTCCGTTACAACATCTATTCTTTTACCATCAATTTCTGCAATGCCTGCAGGTCTAAGTATGGTTAGTGCAACACCCTCTTTACCCATAATTTTAGATATTTTATCTGCAGAGACGAAGCCCTTATTTGTTTTTTCAGCTTCGGAAAGAACTAATCTGTTGAATATGATTGTCTTTGGAAGAAACTTTGCGAGTATAAAAATTAACAATAGTGCACCAACTAAGGAAACAGAAAGTTGAATTAACGCTATCGAAATAATGCTGGAATCAATATACGGCAGACTGGTTCCTGTTAGTGCAAGGAACAATGAAATAATAACCATAAGTATTCCGGATATTCCTGCAACACCAAAACCAGGAATTACAAAAATTTCAAGTGCAATTAATACAAGTCCCACTATAAAAAGGACAATATCAATAATAGATGCCAATGCTAAAATATACGATGAACCGAAAAACAGAACAAGTGCAATTATTCCTGCAGTACCCGGAACACCCCAACCGGGAGTTTTTACTTCAGCAAAAAGACCAAAGAAACCTATCATAATTAATATTGATGTAATAATAGGATTATTTAAAAACTTAACTACATCTTCAGCCCAATTTGGTTTCCTATCAATAATTGAAGCATTTTGTAAATTAAAAACTTTCAGAATTGAATTGAAATCTGCAACAGTTGTATCTGCAATACCATATTTTAAAGCTTCTACTGTTGTTAGTGTAATTAATTGTGTACTGTCTACTAATCCTTCAATCACAACCTTTTCATCAACCATGCCTTGAGCTATGTCCTTCCTTCTCCCGTTTTTTTCAGCAATAGCTCTCATTTCTGAACGCATAAATGACTGATACTTTTCGCCTACTTTTTTTCCTGCTTGGTCAACTACGGTTGCAGCCCCGATAGAAGCACCGGGTGACATTACAATTTTATCACAGGATAAAGCAATTAAAGCTCCTGCAGAAATTGCACGATAATTTATATAAGCAATAGTTAAAATATTAGTTGAAAGAATTGCATCTTTTATTTGAATTGCGGCATCAACTCTACCACCCAAAGTATTTATTTTAAAGATGATAGCTTTGGCATCTGCTTTTTCCGCTTCATTTATAATTCTTTTAATATATGGGGAAAGACCTAAATCAATTCCGGTTTCTATGTGTGCTACATATACCTTATTGCTTTGAGAAAAATTGAACTGTGTAAATAGAAATGAAATTAGGAATATAAAGACATACTTTCTCACTATAAAAACCCTCGACAGAAGTTAATGTATTAATGATAATAAATATAATATTCTTTTTAATAATTATATATTAAAACTAATGAAGCAGATGTCCTAATTTTTCTTTTTTAGTTTTAAGGTAATTTTTATTGTCTTTATTTGGCGGAATTTCTATTGGAACTCTTTCAACTATTTCAAGCCCGTAGCCTTCAAGTCCTACAACCTTTTTGGGATTATTGGTAAGCAATCTTATTTTTTTGACACCAAGGTTAAGTAATATCTGTGCACCGATTCCGTAGTCCCTTAAATCTGGCTTAAAACCAAGAGCTGCATTTGCCTCAACTGTATCTTTTCCTTCTTCCTGAAGTTTGTAAGCAAGAATTTTATTTTTCAGTCCTATTCCTCTACCCTCTTGACGCATATAAACAACAACACCTGAGCCGTTTTTATTTACAATATCTAAAGCACTGTTAAGTTGATCGTTACAATCACAACGCAAAGAATGAAATACATCACCTGTTAAACATTCAGAGTGCATTCTGACTAAAATAGGTTCTTCTGAATTTATTTTTCCCTTAACAACTGCAATTTGTTTTTTACCGTCAAGCAAACTTTGATAAAGGTGGAGGCGAAACTGTCCGTGCTGAGTAGGAAAATTTATATCCGTAATTTTATCTATTAACTTTTCTCTTTGTATTCTGTAGTGGATTAAATTCTGAACAGTAAGAATTTTTATCCCAAACTTTTCTGCAATTTCCATTAAATGGGGAACTCGTGCCATCTCACCGTTCTCCCTGAGAATTTCGCACAAAACACCTGCAGGTTTCATATTTGCAAGTTTGCAGAGATCAACTGCAGCTTCAGTATGCCCTGAACGACGCAAGACACCTTCATCAAAAGCTCTTAAGGGGAAAATATGTCCGGGTTTAGCAAAATCATTTGGTTTGGAATTGGCATTGATAATTTTTTTTATTGTCAACGCCCTGTCTGCAGCAGAAATTCCTGTAGTTGTTCCTTCAACTGCGTCAACTGAAACCGTGAATGGTGTACCGTGTAAAGCGTTGTTTTTGTCAACCATCATCTGAAAACCTAATTCATCCAACCTGTTACCGCTAACTGCAACACAGACAAGTCCTCTTCCGTTAGTTATCATAAAATTTATAACATCGGGTGTAACATATTCAGCGGCACAAATAAAATCCCCTTCATTTTCTCTGTCTTCGTCATCAACAACAATAATTATTTTTCCGTTTTTTATCTCATCTATTGCCTCATTAACAGTACAAAACATAATTCCACCTTATTATTAAAATTGCTTCAAGTTATAAGTGTTGTCCACTATAAATGAACAACACCAAAAAATAATGATAAGTTCTTTTATTTTATTATCTGTGAGATAGCAGAACGTTCGAGCTTCATTTTTACTTTATTCCCAATATCAAGTAAAACAGTTTTGTCGTCAAGTCCTTCAATTACACCGTGTATTCCACCGCTTGTAACAACCTTACTTCCCTTTTCTATTGCATCAAGCATTTTTTGTCTTTCTTTTGCTTTTTTCTGCTGTGGTGTTATTATCATAAAATC
>JADFGB010000268.1 GCA_022567875.1 Bacteroidota bacterium
TGAAAGTATTTCTTCTACCGAACCTGTTGCATCTGCCGGATCTTCAAAGCTTATGTGTAATTGCTTTTTTACATTACCTTTAAAAATTGGACATGTCTCTTTTGCATTATCACAAACTGTAATTAGATAATCGAAAGAGTCATTCATAAATTCTTTTACATCATTAGGAATTCCTCCACTTATATCAATGCCTAATTCATTCATCACTTTAACAGCATTTGGGTTTATTTCCTCTTCAGGTTTTACACCTGCTGAGTAAACTTCAATTTCTTTATCAAATGATTTCAGAAATCCTTCAGCCATTTTGCTTCTGCAAGTGTTACCTGTACATAGTATTAAAATTCTTTTTTTCATTTGTCTATTTATCTGCCGTAACAGTTATACTAAATATTCCTTCAACATTATTTTTATATGATTTTAATCCTTCTTCACTTAGAAATTCTTTTAGTACATTTTCAGGGATATCAATTTTCTTTCTTTTCTTTATCTGAACATTCTTAAAACCTTGTTCTTCAATCTTGCCGATATATTCTTCTTCGCTTATTGCTCCTGATACACAACCTGCATACAACTCTGCTGACTTTTTTAGCTCATCATTTAGATTACCTTTTACAACCACATCCGATACACAAAAATGAGCACCTGGTTTTAATGTTCTGTAAATTTCAGAAAATGCTTTTTGTTTATCCGGAACAAGATTCAAAACGCAATTACTGATAACTACATCTATCGAATTATCTTCAATCGGCATTACTTCAATATCACCAAGTTTAAATTCAACATTTTTATAACCTAGTTTTTCATTATTACTTTTAGCTTTTGTCAACATTTCTTCAGTAAAATCCAGACCGATAACTTTTCCGGTTTCACCAACTAATTGTCTTGCAATAAAAACATCGTTTCCGGCTCCGCTGCCTAAATCAAACACTGTATCCCCTGTTTTAATTCCTGCATATTCGGTAGGTAGACCGCAACCCAAATTAAGATCTGCATCGGCAACATATCCGTTTATATTTGTATAATCATCATTAAAAACAGAATAATCTGAAATATCCGATGAACCACAACAGGAAGTTGGACCGCAGCAATTCTCATTACTTTTTACAGCTATTTCCCCATATTTTTGTTTAACAATATTTTTTAGTTCATTACTATCTGACATAAAATCCTCCAAAGTTTAACATGCACATACTTGATTAAATAATTTATCTATTTCTGATTTTGCTTTTTGTAAATTAGCTTTATTTATGCAATAACATACTTTCGGTCCATCAATTTTGCCCGTTATTAGTCCCACACTTTTAAGTTCTTTTAAATGCTGAGATACAGTTGATTGAGAAAGCGGAAGAAGTTCTACAATATCTCCACACATACAATCATTCATTCCGGTTAATATCTTTAATATTTTTATTCTTGCCGGATGCGATAATGCTTTTGCAACATCAGCCAGCCAAATATCATTTCTATTAAATTCTTCTTTTTTTGAAAAAGCCATTTTTATTTATATTATCGTTAATCGTAAATATACGATAGATGGATTTCACTTGCAACTTTTTTAAATTTATTTTATTGCATTGTATAATTTATATTACTATTATTGAAATTAATTCGTAGCCTAAACTATAAATTTATAAAAGAAATCAGAATGAAAAATATATTTCAAAGCTTTTTGCCATTTCTGATTATGTTCTCTTTTATTTTCATAAGCTGTAATAAAGGAACAAATAGAAACATCTTAGAAATTAAAAAGACATCCCCGGGGTTTGCACGTATAGTTGGAACGGTAATCAAAATAGAACCGGGTTTAGATACAAATAAACCAAACTCCCCTTGTGGAAAAGTCCCTTGTATTACAGTAGTAAAAATTGATTCTATTCTTGGTTACGGGTCAGCTTTCGGTAAGCCGCTTAATCTTGATACAAATATCAAATTAAAGTTTATGTTTACTACACAGGAAACTACAAAGGAATTATTTCCAAATATAAACGAATATTATCCGGGTGTTAAAGTAGGCTCTCAATTTTTTGGCAACGTTAAAGAGATAAAATCATCTATTAATAATTACAGCAATAACAATTTAAGGTTATATAAATTATTTGGATACAAAATTTTAATGCAATAAAATGAGAGGTACTAAATGAGGAAGCTAATTATATTTTCTATTATACTTGTCTGTTGTATTGTGGTTTTTAGGATTATAAGTACTAATACAATTATAAATAAGACTAAATTCGTTAATGTTTCTGAAAGAGATTTTCCTCAGGAAAGGTTGGACTGGGAATTTAGACTTTTACGTGACCCTGCTACTAACGAAATTCCTAAAAACATAAGGAGAAAAGAATTACAATTTGCAAAAACTTTACCAAATGCAAATCTTCTTAGAAAAAATTCCTTAAATAAAACTAACAAATTTTTAGATATCGGTACTTGGAAATCTATAGGACCTGATAACATTGGTGGAAGAACACGTGCATTTGCAATAGATGTTTCTGACAATACATCAAATACAATACTTGCTTGCTTTCTATCCGCTGCGGCTGAATTATGAGAGATAAATCCCTCTGCAAAAAATGTCTTCGTTTCTGTTTCAATATCAATTAATTCTTTTTTACCAATAGCTTCAATAGAATCAATTTTTATCCAATCAACACTATGGTTGGGAGACTTTCCACACCATAAATCTTTTTGTCTTTTTAGCAATCTTTGTGGTCTAATTTCACCAAGAAATCTTAGTGATTGATATAATCCATTTATATAAAAATTCTTAGTATTGCTATCCTTATTGTTTCTGTTTTTGCCAATGTTAAATTTTCTATCACAAAGTGTTACTCTAACTTTGTCTAAAACTACACCCTCATTTTGTGAAAAGTTAATACGGAATGCAGCCCTTTCCGCAAGTGGAGCATGAAAATTTCCTTCACCATCATATACACTTGCCAAGTAACCTGCATCTTTGGTATTGTCTTCTTCCCATGGTTCGCCTATATAACCAACACGACATCCGCTGTAGAGTTTACCCGTTTTTCTCCATTGTATACCTCCACCAACAGGTGGTTTTA
>JADFGB010000018.1 GCA_022567875.1 Bacteroidota bacterium
TATATTAATTTTTTTGTTGGGTTGTTCATTTGTAACTGTTGGTGCTTGCACTGGGTTTACAATTCTAAATCTTTCAAATCTTTTAAGCTTTTGAGCATCATCTTCAATTATTTCGGTTTTCTCAATTATAATAGAAAGCAAATTATCAGCCGCTAATTCTTTCAAATATGGTTTATCACTTGATTTACCATGTAGTTTATAAAGCAAGTATGATAAAATGACAATAAATGCAGTAAACACTATGAAAATGCTTAATGAAGCTTGTATAATCGGGATTAGTTCCATATTCCTTAATTTTGCATAATAATTACATTAGTGAATCAATTACTGTACCAATTGATTACAGTAAAATTTCTAAAGATTCTGGTTAAAAATGAATAAAAATTGAGAAATATTATCATTATGAGACTATGAAAAAACATAGTAAAAACGCATTATTATGTTTACCATCTCGATAATTTTGATGGGTTAATTTATTATATACAATAAAATTGATTTTCCAAGAAAACTTCAATAAATTAAACAATTGTTTTATAATAAGTTAGTAATATTTACAAACATTTTTTATTGAAGGGAATAAAATGACAAAAGCTGATATAGTAGACAAAATTGCATCCGGAACGGGAGTAACAAAGCTTGAAACCGAAGCTATAGTTGAAGGTTTTTTTTCAACGGTAATTGATTCATTAAAAAACGGCAATGGCATTGAAATAAGAGGTTTTGGAACCTATAAAGTAAAAAAGAAAAATGCAAGGCAAGCCAGAAATCCAAAAACCGGAGAGCAGGTATTTGTACCGGAACATTATGTTCCTACTTTTAAGTTTTCTAAGGATTTTAAGGCAATTATAAACCAAGGAATGAAAGAAAAGGAAAAGCAAGTCTAAATGGAAAAAAGTTGTATAAACTGTGGAAAATTTGTAGAAGATAATTATAAATTTTGTCCCAGTTGCGGTACCGGTATCTCCGATATCAATATGATAATTTGTAGTAACTGTGGAAATGAAAACACCCATAACGAATCATTCTGTACAGAATGCGGAGCTAAGTTAAATAGTGATAATGTTAAGAGAGAAAAAAGAGATGAAGGGGAATATGTAAAAAAAAGTCAAAACGAAAAGAAGAAAAAAACAGTAGAAAGATTTTCTCATAAGCATAAAAAAGAGAGTGTAGAAAAAAGTTTAAGTAAAGGAAAATTATATTCGATTATAGTTGGAGTTTTTGGTTTAATATTAATATTATTAATTTCTCAGGGTATGTTTGACCAAACAATAACAAACAGCGTACCTCCATCCAGCAATCCTCAGGTAATCCTTGCTAACTTACCAAAGATAAATGAACTATCTGCTCAGGTAAAAGCAAACCCAAATAATATGGAATTGCTGCTCGAACTTGCACACCTACGAAATGATTCAGGTTTTTTTCAGCAGGCAATAAATAATTATCATACATATTTAGAAAAGAAGCCCAATAATGTTGATGCAAGAATTGATATGGGAGTTTGTTATTATAATTTAAAAAACTTTCCGAAAGCAATAGAAGAAATGGAAAGAGCTATTAAGATAAAACCGACTCATCAAATAGGTTTACTAAACCTAGGAGTAGTAAATTTAACAGCTGGAAATTTAGAAAAATCTAAGGAGTGGTTGAATAAAGCAATTAATGTTGATCCAAATTCACAAATTGCAAAAAGAGCTAAGGAATTATTAAATGCACATTAAATCAATTAATTGGAGGTAATATATGCCTTGCGGCAAAAAAAGAAAAAGACATAAAATGGCTACCCACAAAAGAAAAAAAAGATTAAGAAAAAACAGACATAAAAAGAAATTAAGATAAACTGATTTTAATCCGTTCCTGCCTGCCGGTAGGCAAGAGTTAACGGATGATAATAATTGGTAAATGTTTTTTTACATTTACCTTTTGTTATTTAAACCAGCCTTCGTCCCGATAAATCGGGACTTCGGTGTATAAACTAATCTGATACCTACTTATTGTTAGATTGTGTATAGTTAATTTTGAAATACATAAAATTTTTAATGCTGGTGTAGCTCAGCTGGCAGAGCAACGCATTCGTAATGCGTAGGTCACCGGTTCGATTCCGGTCACCAGCTCTTTCAAATCTAAATTCAGATTTTTTCTGATGTTTTCATTTACACCACGATAAATCGTGGTGATTTTACAATATATACCGCTCCTGTAAAAGTCATTTCAACAGTACTTGTCCGCCGAAGCCAACTACATTTTATTTCGGTTGGCAAACTTTAGCGAAGGATGACCATTTTTTTGGAAGCGATCACGCCTTTTTTTTCGGTAACGATACGATACACATACACACCGCTCGGTAAAACCTGTGCATTGAATTTTACTGAATTTGGTCCGGCTTGGATAAATCCACTCAGCAGAGTCGCTACTTTTTGTCCCAAGAGGTTAAAGACCTCGATCGTCACATTTTGACTTTCGGGAATCTCAAACTCGATCGTGGTCGATGGATTGAATGGATTGGGGTAGTTCTGCTCCAAAGCATATCCCCGTGGCAGGGTCGGACCATTTTCTATTGCTACATCCGTAATGATGTCCACGACCTTGCCGACTTCTCGTACATCGCCCGTGCCACTGATTTCCAGATCCCACGCCGTATCGAGGAGCGTCCCCCCGATCGCGGTCTCGATAGCATCTCGGTAGGGCTGGACGAGAGTAATTGCTAGTCTCATAATAACTCCATTGCTATCGGGAGTATTTCCCGTCTGATGTGGACCCAATATACGATAATCTTCGACGATATCCTTGGTCAGGAGATTATCAGCATTTTTATTGCGCATATCAGCGGGTGTGAGATTTGGATCGATCACCTGTCCAAATTCTCCCCCACTCGAACCGACTCCAACATTCGTTGAATCTTCGTGAAATACTTCTATGGGAATACTTGCCACTGATACAAATGATTCCCCATTTTTCCCTACTCCCATCCCCGTTCGCTGATCTTGATCGCCCGTGGGATCGAGGTTGACGGGCGCTACCCATCGTCCCTCGAGAGCGGGATCATAATTGGGAAAGGTCGGTCCGGGTCGACCCGATTGAGTAAATTCTCCGATATAGCCGGGATTGGTCGTATCGATCGGATCGACTGCCAAGGGAAATGTCCGAAGCGTCTTGTAGTCATTGGGTCCGGCATCAAGCTCGCCTTCTATCCCTCGAAATTTTGTTATTTCCACAATCCTAAATTTGTTATCCGTTGAGTTGGGATCCCCAGGACCAAAGTCTCCTCTCACGATTCCCTCCAATCCAACTTGTCCTCCCTGCGTCTCAAATCCAAATAAATCCCCTCCCACATTTATGGTACCTCCAACAGGAGTTCCTGAACTAACATGCGTCGCGGTCATGGCAAATAGCTTCTTCTGTCCATTGACCTCCGCGGAAAAGAAACTCCAATTTCCTCCATTTGGCACTTTGAGGATATGATTGCGCATGATTTCCCGTATCCACGGCTCGGTCCTGCCGTCATCAAATACCTTTGGTGCGCCGAGTGGGATGATATCGCTCAGGTCGGCAAGCTTTTCCACGCTCAGCGCATCGGCGGGAGCAGTATGGGTCATCCATTCTTGCGCTTGGGTGGGAGAGTGAGGGCTTCGGACCATTTCACTGGTTCATCTTCTGTATTCTCCGGATCGGGTATCGTTGCTGTCGGAGTATCCTTTGCTTTGGGACTGGAGGGGTCTGGATTTTTGGCGAGGGTCGGAGCCGTCGCCGTCAGAAATCCAGCTAGTGCCATGATCTTGGTGGCGGTTGCATTGACTTCGAAATTGAGTTTTGAAATTTCCATTTCTTCAATTATACTTAACATACAATACCTCCCTGAACTCCACTATGCAGTGGTTGTTTATCCGGCATCTGCCGGATTTAATTTCCATCCCCGTAACTTTATTTTTCCGAAATAAGAGACTTATCTTTATTGTCTTAAAATTCTAACTTTCATTAAGAGTATATAAAACAATAAATTATAAATAATATGTATTCCGGTATTACAGACCTTTAAATACTCCAACAAAAAATAAAGAGTACGGAATAGCAGACCTGCATACCGTACTGTTTACTGGACTTTTTGATAAAGTTTACGTCTTAATTTCTACTGTCAATAAACTTAGTAAAATATTTAAACTATATCCATAAAAGTTTTTAGATGGTGTATTTTTTGTTCAGAATATTTTTTTAATCACCAAGTGGAAATGATATTAATAATGTCAGCACCACGATTTATCGTGGTGTAAATGAAACGCCGAAAAACAAACCCATCTGCTTCGGAGAAGCAGTTATAAATGTGGGGATGTAATTTTTTAACCACCAAGCTGAAGCTTACCTACCGGTAAACAGGCTTGGTGCTAATTTAATAAAACAGTTGAATTTGTTTTAGCTTCATAGTTACGCACACAAATCTCCTAAAATAAAAATTTATTAAAAAAAGTTATTAACCCCTTAAAATATAACATCTTATATTTTCTTATTTATAAATTCATTCCATTAAAACGATTTAGCCAATCACCTAAAGTAAATTATTATGTAAGTGGAAAACGTAAATATTATTTGTGGTAAAAAAATATAGATTTTACTTGACATTATAATAACTTTTGTCTTATTTTGGGGAGTAGTGGGGAATTGTGGTGAATTAAACCATTTAAAAATTTGGTGAAACATGTTCAGAGGACAATTTAAATATTCAGTAGATGCAAAGGGAAGAATCAGCATACCAGCAAAGTTAAGAAAACATCTCTCGGCTGAAGCCAATGAAACTTTTGTAATGACACAAGGAACTGCATTGTGCATTGATTTATACCCGCTCGATCAATGGCAGAAATTTGAAGAAAAATTGTTACAGCTAAACCCGTTTCAACCTAACGAAGCCAAATTTATAAGAATGATTCTCCAACACGCATCCGAAGATTCTTTTGATTCTCAATCAAGAATTAGAATACCGCAAAAACTTTTGGAATATGCAAAAATAGAAAAAGAAGTAATCATACTTGGGGCATTAAAGAAAATTGAAGTTTGGAATCCCAAAGTTTATGAAGATTATTTGAATAGTTCCACTGAAACGTATGAGGAAATAGCAGCAAAAGTTATGGGTCAATAATGGGTGATTTTCATACACCCGTTTTGCTTAATGAAAGCATTGACTATTTGATAACAGATAAGTCAGGAACTTATTTTGATGGTACTCTTGGTTTTGGTGGACATTCATCTAAAATATTAGAAACAATTAATAAAAAAGGGCTTTTAGTTTCAACCGATGTTGATTTAGACGCATTTAATTACTCTAAAACAAAATTGGGAAAAGCACAAAATATGAAGCTTTATAACTTTAACTTTTCAAAAATTAAAATCATAGCTAAGCTTGATTCAATAAAAGCATTTAACGGTATTTTTGCTGATTTGGGTATTTCATCACATCAGATTGATGATCCGGCTTCCGGGTTTACATTTAGAAAGGAAGCAAGGTTAGATCTTAGAATGGATAAAACAATTAATCTAACTGCTGCCGATATAATCAATTCATTTGCGGAAGATGAAATATCCAATATTATTTTTAAATACGGAGAAGAAAGAAATAGCAGAAAAATTGCAAAAAGGATTTGTAAAAAAAGAAAATTAAGTTCAATAAATACCACTACCAATCTTGCTGAAATTATTTCAGAGGTTGTACCGGAAAGATTTTTAAGGAAAACCCTTGCACGAGTATTCCAGGCATTAAGAATTTATATAAACAAAGAACTTGATGTATTAAAAACATTTTTAGATGATTCAGTAGACCTGCTTGCCGAAGGCGGAAGAATAGTTGTTTTAACTTATCATTCATTGGAAGACAGAATAGTCAAAGAAAAATTTAAGTATGAATCTCTCACGTGTATTTGTCCAAAAGATTATCCCGTATGTAGGTGTGAAAAAGTACCAAGGTTAAAAATTCTGACCAAAAAACCTGTTTATCCTTCTGACTTAGAATTATCATTAAATAGAAGAGCAAGAAGTGCAAAATTAAGAGCAGCCGTAAGAATATGAAAAAGAATTCAAAAAAAACAATTCTGTATAATCTAATATTAATTGTTACAATTGCATTTTTTGTCCTTGGTTACGTGGGGGTAAAATTAAAATATGATATACTTGCAAAAGACAAAGTCTTATTACAAAAAGAATTGAAAAACCAAAAAAATTGGAAAATAAACTTATTAGCACAAAAGCAGAGCTTAACATCAGAAAGTAGAATTGTAGAAGTGGCTAAAAAAGAATTAGGATTGATAAGTTATTTAAAACCGGAAAAGACAATGGTGGTTAACAAAACTAAAATCAAAGAGCTGTTAAATAAACTGGGAGGGCATAATGAATAACTCCCGGGCATTTTTGGTCTTACTCGGTGTACTGACTTTATTTTCAATAATTGTAATGAAACTTGTAAATATTCAACTTATAAGGGGAGATGAATTAAAATATTTTGCCGAAAGACAGCAAATGAAAATAGAGAAAATTCAAGCTGAAAGAGGTTTGATTTATGATAGAAATAATGTTCTGCTTGTCTACAATAGAAATGATGCAACATTTTATTTGGATCTTTCAAAAACAAACAGACAAACAAAGGAAGAACTGGCAAAAATATTTTCAAAACTCACACACAAAACACAGCAATTCTTTTTAACAAAAATGAAAGGTGAAAACAAAACAATAACTTTGGCACAGCACGTTCTGCTTACAGATGCTAAAAGTTTAATGAAATTAAAGCTGCCCGGGTATTATTACAGAAAAGGAATTTCAAGAGATTATTATTACAATAATTTTGCTTCGCATATTCTTGGTTATGTAAACACTCAATATAAAGGAGTAAACGGAGTAGAGAATTATTTTGATAACGAACTTGCAGGTATAAACGGACAAAGATTAGTCGTAAGAGATGCAACCGGTAAAATTATAACTGTAAAAGAAGATAGAACTAAAAATGTAATTACTGGAAATAATATCTATTTAACTATAAATAAATCCTACCAAAAAATTTTAGAAGAAGAATTAAATAATGGGCTAAAAAAATACCAAGGTAAATATGCGATTGGTATAATTATGGACCCGAATAACGGAGAGATTTTAGCTCTTGCAAATTCATCAGGATACGATCCTAATAATTATTGGAAATATAATGATGCTGAAAGAAAGAACAGGGCTGTAACAGACACATATGAACCCGGCTCAACTTTTAAATCAATAACAATAGCAACGTTACTTGATCAAAATCTTGTAAACGAAAATGATATAGTTTTTACAGAAAACGGAAGATATAAATTCAGTAATACTTATGTAACAGATACGCATAAAAGAGGATGGCTTACAGTAACTGAGGTTATTAAATACTCGAGTAATATAGGTATAGCAAAGCTGGTACAGAAAATTGATAATGAAATTTATTATAAATATTTGCGTGGATTTGGTTTCGGAAATTATACTTCTGTTTCTTTACCGGGTGAGGTAAAAGGCAGATTAAAAAAACCTGATCAATGGTCAAAGATTTCAAAAGAGTTTATGTCCTTCGGTTATGAAATTGCGGTGACTCCCATTCAATTAATTTCTGCATACTCAGCACTTGTTAATGGAGGTAAATTATTTAAACCTCAAATAATTAAAAAGATTACAGATGCCTCCGGAAACATTGTTATTAATTCTAATCCGAATTTAGTCAGAACTGTAATTTCTAAAAAAACGTCTGAAAGAATTAGGAATATATTAGCAACCGTTATTGACGGCGGGACAGGAATAAAAGCTAAAATTAAATTTATTAATGCAGGTGGAAAAACAGGTACCTCACAAAGATTGATTAATGGTACATATTCTAAAAGTAAATATAATTCATCCTTTGTTGGATTTTTCCCTGTTGATAATCCGCAGATTATTTGTTTGGTTCTTGTTAATTCTCCTAAAGTAGGTAAATACGGCGGTCAGGTTGCAGCCCCAATATTCAAAAATATTTCAGAGAGAATAATAAAGAATAACTTTAATAAATTTTTAGAAAAGAAAGAATTCTTTATTCCTATTAATAATACAAAAACTGTTTATGTAAAAAAGGTTTTACAAACTAAGGGTAATCTAAAATATTTAGATTTGGATTTTACAGGTGATATAAGCAAGGCAAGAATGAATGTTATGCCAAATTTAATTAACAGAACACTTTCGGAAGCTATATCAATTTTAACAAAACTTGGATTAAATTTTAAGGTAAGAGGGGCAGGTAAAATAGTAAAACAAAGTATAACACCCGGCACAAAATTGAGAGCCGGTTTAATGTGCAATATAAAAGCTAAAGAAATTTCATTAAAAGGAGTTACAATTTACTAATGGAATTAAGTAATCTATTAAATAATATTCATGCTGTTCAAGTTACCGGAGAATTCCAGCGTAAAAATGTGGAAGCTATTGTTTATGATTCGAGAAATGTAAAAAAGAATTCAATTTTTGTTGCTATAAAAGGATATAAAACAGACGGTCATAAATTTATTTTAGATGCAATTAACAAGGGGGCTATTGCAGTTGTTTTAGAAGATGATAAAAATATTCCGGATGAAATATTTACTCATCAAAATGTTCTTAAAATAGTAGTTAATAAAAGCAGAATAGCGCTTGCTGAATTATCAAAATATTTTTGGGATTCACCCTCGGATAAACTGAATCTTATTGGTATTACCGGGACGAACGGGAAAACAACAACATCATATTTACTTAAAAAAATTTTGGAAACAAGTAATTATAAAGTAGGGTTAACTGGGACTATTGCAAATTATATCGGGGATAAAAAAATAGATTCATCTCTAACAACACCTGAATCAAACGATATGAATAAGCTGCTGAATGACATGTATTTGCAAGGATGCCAATACGCTGTTATGGAGGTATCGTCTCACTCATTGGAATTAGAACGCACACATTCTTTAAATTTTAATGCAGGGGTTTTTACAAATATTTCATCTGAACATTTAGATTTCCACAAAGATTTTAATAATTATCTTTCTGCCAAAAGAAAATTATTTCTCTCCCTCACTCAATCTGCATTTGGTGTTTATAACTCTGACGATAGTCACAGCATCGACCTAATTAAAAATTCTAATGCTCCATTGTACTCATATGGACAAGCATTGAATGCAGATTTTAATATCAGTAAAATTAATTACAATTTGAATGGAACCGAATTTGTAATTAACTATGACAATAATTCATATAACGTAAGCACTTCTCTTATTGGAGAATTTAATGCCTACAACGCTTGTGCAGCTTTTGCTGTTTCAATTTTATTTGGAGTTAAAGCTGAGACGGCAATTATGGGGATTAAAAAAACTGAACAAATTCCCGGGAGATTTGAAAAAATTAATATTGGAAATAAAACTGTCATAATTGATTATTCACATACTGCAGATAGTTTGGAGAAAGTATTACTTGTGATTAAAAAAATAAAAAAAGAAAAGCATCCTGTTTATACTGTATTTGGATGCGGTGGAAACAGGGATAAAAGTAAAAGACCTGAAATGGGAAAAATAGCTTCCGAATTGAGTGATGAAATTATTATTACATCTGACAATCCGAGAGATGAAGAACCTTTGGCAATAATAAAAGAAATAGAAAAAGGTGTAAAAAAAAACAATTACAAAATTATTGAAGATAGAAAAGAAGCTATAATTAAGACAATAGAAAGTTCGGAAGAAGATGCGGTGATCTTAATTGCCGGTAAAGGTCACGAAGATTACCAGGAAATTAAAGGAAAACGTTTTCATTTTTCAGATAAAGAAATAGTACAAAGTTTTTTGAAAATATGAGCAGTATCAGGTTAAACCTTAAGGATTTTTTTAATCTGCCGACCGCAGTTATTTATAATTCTGATGAGTTTAAATCTGTTACATCGGTTACAATTGATTCAAGGAATGTTAAAAAAAAGTCTGTGTTTTTGGCAATAAAAGGAGAAAATTTTGACGGCCATTCTTTTGTAAATGAAGCTGTTAAAAATGGATCAACAGCTGTTATGATAAATGAAAAAAGTTACAACAAATTTAACAGGTTGAATGTACCGATAATCACCGTGAGAGATACAACCAAAGCTCTCGGTGATTTGGCAAATATTTGGAGAAATAAAATAAATACAAAAATTATAGGAATAACAGGAAGCGCAGGTAAAACTACAACAAAAGAAATGCTGGCTCAGATTTTAAAGGAAAAATATAAAGTGAATAAAACAAAAGCTAATTATAACAACCACATCGGTGTGCCGTTGACAATTTTAGATACGGATTCAAAGAATGATTTTCTCGTACTTGAAATGGGATCAAATCATTTTGGTGAAATTGAATATGCATCAAAAATTGCTAAACCTGACTATGCTTTAATAACAAATATCGGCTACTCACATCTTAAATATTTTAAGAATAAAGAGGGAGTGCTTAAAGAAAAAATATCTTTGTTCATAGAGTACAAAGTCTGCTTCCTGGAGGGTTGTTTCAAGATTTTTTACCGGGATTACGGTTACCCCCGTCAATACATGAATAATAAAATGAAGAGGGATTTCTAAACATTTCAAAAAGAAACGTTTTTTTTCCGATGAAGGTTCTTTTTTTTCAATAATAATAAGTGTCCCGTCTGATTTAAGCAGATTCCAGAAATCCGATAACAAGTGCTTC
>JADFGB010000269.1 GCA_022567875.1 Bacteroidota bacterium
ATAATAACATAACAGAAAAACTCGAATTCATAAAAGATTCCCCTCAGAAAATCGATTTTGAAAAAATGATTGAAAATGCAAAATTCGGATTTGAATTCATTAAGGAATTACCATCCGACCAAATTAATAAAATAAGTAAAACTTTTTATGAAATATTTAGTGACAGCATCATAACTGAAAATGAATTAAATTATGTGCGTGATTTAATTAAGAAAATAAAAAAATGAAACGAGAACGAAAAACTGAAATAAAGGTCGGGATTACAGTAACAATAGGAATTCTTATATTTATATGGATTTTAGGTTGGTCAAAGAATTTTTCATTTACATCTAATTACAAGACATTAAAAGTACAATTTGAAAATACATCAGGATTAATTGTAGGCGATAATGTAACTGTAAATGGAGTGAAAAAAGGTTTTGTGGATGATATAACTCTACACGAAAGCGGAGTTATTTTATTGCTCTCAATTGAAAATGAAGTCAATTTATATAAAAATGCTTCCTTCAGAATAGCTATGTTAGATTTAATGGGCGGTAAAAAAGTTGAAATAAGTTCTGGTGCAAAGGGTGAGGAACTAGATTATAAAAAATTATATAACGGTAAATATTTAAAAGACATTCCGGCATTAATAACAGACTTTGGAAAAATTCAAAATTATTTAGAAAATACACTTTCAAAATTAGATATAACATTGACAAATGTTAACGAATTGCTTGGAGATAAAGAATTTAAAGCAGAACTTAAAAGCTCAGTTCATAATATGAATAATGTATCTATTCAATTTTCAGAGTTAATAAATAATAATAAAAAACTTATTAACGAACTGTTAAGTAATGTAAATTCACTTACTGTAAATGCTGATAGTATGTTAAATGAAAACAGAGCAAACATTAAAAACACATTAATTAATTTCAACACGCTTTCGCTTAGAGCAGATACATTATTCCAATTAAGCAACAACTTTATGGCAGAAATAAAAAGTCAAGAAAATAATTTAGGCAAAATGATTTATAACAAATCATTTTATAGAAATTTAGATTCGACTCTTATAAGATTGAACGAATTAACTAAAATATTAATAATACAACTTAAAGATGACGGTATTAATGTTGATGCAAATATATTTTAAATTGGATAACAAATAATGGTTATAGGAATAGGCGTAGACATAATTGAAATTGATAGAATTAAAAAAAGTATAGAAAAATATGGTGATAGTTTTCTAAACAAAATCTATACTAAAACAGAATTGGATTACTGTATGAATAAAAGTAATAAATACCAACACTTGGCTGCAAGGTTTGCTGCAAAAGAAGCAGTTTATAAAGCATTAACTACCGGTACGCAGGAAAAAGCCGGATGGCAAAATATAGAAATCCAGAATAAAACTAATGGTATGCCAATAGTAAAACTAAAAGGTTTTTTGGAAAATTATTTAACAAATGGGAATAGTTTAAAAATTTCTATCAGCCATTCAAATAATTATGTTACTTGCTTTGCAATAGTTTATAGGGATGCAGAATAATTATGTTCATAAAATATTATAAGATTATTGATTTGAGCTTATTAGTAATTGTAGCTGTATTATTAATATTAATTATTACAAACTTAGTACCTAAAAATTTATTTGAAATTTTCTTGTACATAAGTATATTATTATTTGTTATAAAAATTACATTAAGAATCCTTTTTAAAAAGAATTCAAAAGTTCAAAAGGAGGCAGGCGTTCGAGAGGGCTCATAACTATAACGGAAAGTTAAACGCAAAGGTTCTAATTCTTAATCAGAGTTATGAACCTTTATCAATATGTAACGTAAAGAAGGCAGTAATTTTAACTTATTTACATAAAGCCGAAATTGTTTTGCGAAACAAAAAGAAAGAACTGCATTCGGTTTCAAGGTCTTACCCCTGGCCCAGTATAATTAGATTAAGCAGATATATAAAAGTACCCTATAAAAAGGTTGTGTTAACAAGAAAAAATATTTTAAGAAGAGACGCTTACAAATGTGCATATTGCGGAAGAAGTGATTTGCCACTGACAATTGACCATATAATTCCAAAAGCAAGGGGAGGGAGCGATAGCTGGGATAATCTTGTTTGTGCTTGCACATTTTGTAATAACAAAAAAGGGGATAGGACACCTGAAGAAGCCAATATAGACCTTATCACCCAACCATTCAAACCAAGTCATATTATGTTTATTAAAAATGTAGTTGGAAGGCTTGACGAGAACTGGAAACCTTATCTTTATATGTCATGATGTTAAACGAAAGACGAAAAAAGATAAACGTAAAATTGATATAAATGAAACTTGCATCACATTTTTAATCGATAACTATAAAATAAAAAGAAGCATATTATCCTTTTAATAATTATTTTATAATTTAAATTAAAAACGATTATTAAATGCAGAAAAAAAGAATTCTTAGTGGAATGCGACCTACGGGTAAACTTCATTTAGGTCACTATGTAGGAGCTTTGGAAAATTGGGTTAAACTTCAGGATGAATACGAAAGTTATCACCTTATTGCTGACTACCATGCACTTACAACAAATTTAAATACCGATTCGATCTATGATGATTCAATAGATATGCTTATTGACTGGCTTGCCGTAGGACTTGATCCTAACAAAAGCCCTATGTTCAGGCAGTCACAGATAAAGGAACATACGGAACTGCATTTAATCTTAAGTATGCTTATAACGGTCAATAGATTGGAGAGAAGCCCTACTTTAAAAGACCAGGTAAGAGATGATATAAAACAAATCATCAACCAGACGAACACCACGGCGATTTTTGTCACCCACGATACCAAAGATGCCTTGTCAATCGCAGATCGGGTAGCGTTGATAAAAGAAGGACGGCTCCGTCAAATCGATACCCCTGAAGTGATTTATGCCAAACCAATCTGTTGCTGCGTTGCGAGTTTTTTCGGCAAAGCAAACCTGGTTGAAGCAAAAATAACAAACAAAGGATATGATACACCACTCGGGTTTATTGAGGATGAATTTCCACACAAGGGCAAAAATAAA
>JADFGB010000270.1 GCA_022567875.1 Bacteroidota bacterium
AAAAGGGATTCCAGGATTATCAGGTGCCGATCTTGCAAACTTAGTTAATGAAGCAGCGTTATTAGCAGCCAGAAAAAATAAGGAAAAAGTTGAAATGGCTGACTTTGAAGATTCAAAAGATAAAGTGATGATGGGAATGGAAAGAAAGAGTATGATTATTTCTGAGGAAGAGAAAAAAACTACTGCTTACCATGAATGCGGTCATGTTTTAGTTGCCCGTATGTTACCTGAATCAGATCCTGTACACAAAGTTACTATTATTCCAAGAGGTAGTGCTCTTGGTGTTACAAGTTATCTACCAATTGATGAAAAACATACCTATTCTAAATCATATTTAGAATCGATTATTACTTACGCACTGGGTGGAAGAGCAGCTGAGAAATTGATTTTTAATCACTATACAACCGGTGCAGGAAACGATATTGAAAAAGCTACGGGAATTGCAAGAAAAATGGTTTGTGAGTGGGGGATGAGTCCAAAATTAGGTCCTTTAAATTTCGGTAAAAAGGAAGAAGAAATATTTTTAGGAAGGGAAATACAACAACATAGAGATTACAGTGAAAAAACAGCACAAATTATTGATGAAGAAATTAGATTGATTATTACTACTGCAATGATGAAAGCTGAAAATATTCTAAAAGATAATATTGATATCCTTCATAGACTTTCGTTAGAATTGCTGGAAAGAGAAATACTAGACTCTAAAGAAATAGATGCAATTATAAATGATGAAAAACTTCCTCCGGTTGTAATAGAGGAAGTTAAAAAAGAAAAATCGGATAAAGAGGTACCTGAACATGTTAAAAAATTAATAGAAACGAGAAAAACAAAAGAACCCTCCGTAAAAGATGACAATAAATGATAATGGTATAATTAATTACAGAGATGAAGTAGTAAGAAAGCTAATTCATCTTTGTTCTCTTTCAATTCCAATAGTATATTATTTTATTTCTAAACACAATGCTCTCATAATATTATCTGTTTTAACATTTGTTTTTTTTACAATAGATATATTAAGATACTTCTCACCTGCATTAGCTAAAATATTTTACTCGATATTTGGATTTTTATTACGGAAACATGAAAAAGACAACAATAAAAAAAATTTAAATGGTGCAACTTATGTTTTACTATCGGCAACAATTTGTGTTTTTCTATTTCCTAAAATATTTTTTTTAACAGCTTTTGGAGTGCTTATAATAAGTGATTCAATGGCAGCACTGGTCGGCAGGAAATTTGGAAAACATAAATTTCTTAGAAAAAGTTTGGAGGGAACTTTAGCATTCTTTATAAGTGCAATTATGGTAGTTTTATTGTCACCTAAGATCACCGGTGAAAATTATGAATATTTAATTGGTTTTTTAGCTGTCGGTACTGGGGCGATTGTTGAAAATATATCTTATGGATGGATTGATGATAATTTGTCTGTACCTGTTACAATAGGGTTTATTATGTGGGCTTTATATATAATTGTTCTTCCGAATGTTACACTAATTATACCAAATGTACCAAGGTAATTATGATTAAATTTTTTACTTTTTCTTTTTTATTGATAATTGTAGTATCAATTGTATCTTGTAAATTTCCCCAAAAACCTGCATCAGGTCCAGAAGATCAAATAATAGTTTTTGCTGATTCTTTGGAGTTTGAAAAGTTAAAGCCTGTACTTTCTTCCACATTTGAAAAAATAATTTATACACCGCAACCTGAAAAATTATTTATTCTTAAAAGAGTAAATATTGAAAGTTTAGATCATTACAAAAGGAGAAAAAATATAATATTTGTTGCTCCCTTAGACTCTGAAAGTGAAATATCTAAATATATTCACGCTGTAATTGATACAACCCTTGAACAGCAAATAAATACCGACAGTACAATTGTTATAAGTAAATATAATTTATGGGCGAGAGATCAGTTAGTAACAGTTTTAACTGCGCCAACAATCAAAAAATTAATAGAAAAAATAAAAAGTCAGTCTGAAAATCTAATTTACCTTTACCAAAAAATTTCTGATAAAAGATTATATCAAAGCTTATATAATTCACATTTCGAACAAAAAAAGATTGAAGCTCAATTCTTAAAAAAATACGGATGGATTATTTATGTTCAGGCTGATTTTAAGGTAGCAAAAGATGATTCTGTAAATAATTTTGTTTGGATTAGAAGATCGCCTAACAGCTCAATGGAAAGATGGATTTTTATTCATTGGATAGACAACGCATCTTTAGCTTATCTTAATGCAGATTCAATTAAAGCTGTTAGAGACAAAGTTACTAAAAAATACTATCGTACAGCAGATGATAAAGGGTATGTTATTGTAGCTGAAGATTATTTCACATCGAGCGAAATTAACTTTAACGGCAGATACACAATACTTACACAGGGGCTGTGGGAACTAAACATAAAAGGTATGGGCGGTCCTTTTATAAATTATACATTTTATGATGAAAAAAGTAAGCGGATTTATATGATAGACGGTTCTGTATTTGCGCCTAAATATTTCAAGAGAAATCTTATTCAACAAATGGATGTTACAGTACAGTCTTTCTTAACCGAAGATGAACTGAGTCAAGAAAGGAAAGATGATTTACTTGATGAATTGGACGATTAATCAATATAAGGTTCAATTAAATATCCTTTTAAATATCGTTTTATTGCTGCTTGTAATTATTGCTAATTTTTCTTTAAATCTTTTTTCATCTGCAAATTTTAAGAATTTACTTAAAATAATTTCATCATCTTTATCAGAGGAAAGAATATAAGAGCGGTTGTTTGAAACATTCTGATTTACTATTGATAAATTATTTAAAAAATATAAATTATTCTTTAGCTCCTTAAATTCATTTTTATTTCTTTTCGTTTTAATTAAGTAATCTAAAATTTTAAATGATGGTTTACCCCGCCAATTCTTGTAAGTTATTTTTCCGCTAATAATAAAAAACTGCATTATAAAATCAATATCTAATAATCCGCCAGTACTTGTTTTAATATTGAACCATGGTTTGCCTCTTGAATATGAAACCGG
>JADFGB010000271.1 GCA_022567875.1 Bacteroidota bacterium
CTGCTGCCCGTCTGGAAGGCGAACCTGATAGGGCTGGCCTGTGGACCAGGAGCTGCCGGCTACCCGGTCGATAAACTCATCGACCGAGAGTGGCTGCCCGGTCGTCACACCGAGTTTCTGACGAAGATGGGCCGCGAACATGGGGCCCGGCATCTCCCGATCGGCTCGGAGGAATACTGCATCCGTGTTTTCAATAGCCGAGAGCAACTTTCCGGTGTTTTTTGCCAGAATCTTATTGTGTTTTCATCCTGCCAAATAAAAAGTGGAAATTTTTCCAGCTTATCGTAACCTGCATTATCTAATGAGGAATTTATATCATCTAAGATTAAAATTGTTTCTTTAATATTTGATTTAATTCCTTCCTGTAGCAGTGCCTGTTTTTTATCTACTTTTTTAACATAAGTGAAATTATCTGTACCGGGTCTCCATTTCAATTGAGAAAGCCCTTTAGGGGAGAGAGTGTAACCCTTAATTGTAACCTGTTTTAATGTTAAATCCTTTTTTTGCGGGAAGACAAAAGAAAAGATGATGATTGTAAATATTGTAACATTTCTTAAAGCTTTCACAAATCCTCCGAATTTTATAGTACTTAAAATTAGACTTTACTTAAACTATATGCAAAAAAAATAAATTATCTATTATTTTTAATTGGTTATAATTTTCGTTATTAATTTTGCCGGTACTTCTTCAAAATAAATAATTTTATCTGAGGATTTATTAAAATCAACGTTCCAGGTATTCTTTTTTTCTTCCACATTATTTTCCTGCTTAACTTTTTTAACATATTTTGATTTATCAGCTATAACATAGACCGGTTTATTATAATATTGTGAAATTACTGCTGCAGAAAAACTACCCGTTTTGTTTATAATGTTTCCATTGTTTAAAATTTTATCGGCACCCAAAATTACGGCTTCAACTTGAGGTATGAAAATTGACATTGCTGAATCGGCAATTAAATTTGTCATCACTTTTTCATCGGAAAGTTTTTGGGCTAATATTCTTCCTTCTAATTTGGGGCGTGATTCACAAACAAATACATTAATTTTTTTGATCTCATTTAATCTTTTAAGCAGTTGTAGAATAGTATAGCTGTTTGAAAGAGTTAGAAATGTTTTATAATTATCAATATATGGTTTAGCATTTTTAAATATTATTTCTTGCTGTTTAATTATTTGCTCTTCATAACTATCAAAATATTTTCTCAAATTTTTAATTTTATTATCTGATAACAAATTTCTAATATTAAAAATATAATTGTTTATTGAAGCGAAATCTTTCAAATGGATTTCAACTTTATATAAAATATTTTCAATGTCATTTTTGTTTTTAGTTTCTTTAAGTATTTGATTCAGCTTTAAAGTTAATTCAACAGAACCGGAAGTATTGTCTTGTAATAATGTTTGTAGGGGAATCATTTTATTTTATTTAGATTATTCAACAATAATTTAAATAATTTTTAATCGGAAATAATAATGAAAAAAAACGCTGTTATCTTTTTGCTGTTTATTTTTATAATCCCATTTAATTTATCTTCTCAAACAATTGAAAAAAGAAGCAAAATTGAAAAACCTTATTTTACACCATTGAAAAAATTTGATCCATCAAGAGATGCTGCAAAAGATATAGATTTGGTAATACTTGAAGCTAAAAGGACAAACAGAAGAATACTTTTGGATGTAGGTGGGGAGTGGTGCATCTGGTGTCATAGACTCGATACAATGTTTATTAAAAATCCCAAAGTTGATAAATATCTTAACGATCATTTTGTAGTTGTAAAACTTAATTACAGTAAAGAGAATAAGAATGAAAAAGTCTTGTCACGTTATCCCAAGTTCCCGGGTTTTCCTCATATATTTATTTTGGATAAAGATGGCAAATTTTTAAAATCAAAAAAACACGGGTGATCTTGAAATAGGCAAAGGACACGATCCCATAAAAATTTTAACTTTTTTAAAGAAGTGGGCTTTAAAATAAATAAGTATATTCAGATAATAATAAATACCCTAGAAAATTATTTCATAATTAGAATAAAATAGTTATCTTTATGTATAAATTATTAAGATAGGGGTATCTTATGAAAAATATAACGGTTCAAATTATTCCGTTCAATTTGGGTTCTCTTTTAATAGGCATTTTATTTGCGTCAATTCTTTTTATACTACCCGTCACCAATGCACAAAAAAAAATAAATAAAAAAAATGGAAACAATAAATCCTTTTTAATAGAAAACTATATTCCAGGCATTTATAAAACAGAAAGCATAAAAAAAGATAGCAATGTAATACTTGTTGGAAGGTGGGCAAACGGTCCTTGTTATGCTGTAGCGGTTTATGGAAATATTGGCTATTTTGGAAATGGTGGGTATTTTGAAATTGTTGATCTATCTGATCCCACTAATCCGATTAAATTAGGAAAGATAGTTTTACCTTCAGTAATAAATAATATTACTGTCAGTGGAAATTATGCCTATGTTGCGAACGGAGTAAGTGGTCTACGCATTATAGATATAACCAATCCATCCAGCCCAGTAGAAGTTGGCTTTTTTGAAACCGGTAGTATTACTTTGGATGTAACCATACGTGGTAATTATGCCTATGTTGCTGATCGTTCAAATGGACTACGTATTATTAATATATCAAATCCCTCCAGTCCCATAGAAGTTGGTTTTTATTACACTAATTTAAGTACTTATAGTATAGCAGTCAGTGGAAATTATGCCTATGTTGCGAATGGGCAAGGTGGTTTACGCATTATAGACATAACCAATCCCTTCAATCCTATCGAAGCAGGTCCTATTAATACTATTGGTTATGCTTTTGATGTAACTGTTAGAGGTAATTATGCATATGTTGCTGCAGGTGCAAACGGGTTAAGGGTTATAGATATCTCAACTCCTGAATCGCCGGTTGAGATTGGTTTTTTTGATACACCAGGTGAAGCACGTGATGTGTATGTAGCGGGTAATAACGCTTATATTTCTGATTGGGAAAGTGGTCTCCGGGTTAT
>JADFGB010000272.1 GCA_022567875.1 Bacteroidota bacterium
CCTGCAATTTTACCTCTAAGGTTTTCTTTTAGCCATTCAGAAATACTAACATTTACAACCATTTGTTTATTATCCAATGATTCGGATACTTTACCTGCTTGAAAACCGGCATTGAATAATTTTGATATAAGTGCCGTTGTAGTATCGTGGTTCGGCAATTCATATGTAATTGAGGAAACTGTTGAATCAACTATCTTTCTTGGCAGCCCTGGATAAAATAAGTCAATTTGCTTTTCAATATTAGCAACTACTATGGGAAATATTCTAGCAGGAAGATTTTGAAAGTCAGTCCTTAAAAGCACACCGGTTTCGCCACCAAATGTTTTAACTTCTAAATTTCCTAAGTCTACATTTTCTACCAATTGTCTAATTTGACTAATTTCAATCGGCTTATCATATTGTAATACTATTTCCGTTCCACCTTTGAAATCAATACCAAAGTGAAAACCTTTAAATATTACATTTAGCACACCAATTAAGAATAATACTGTTGAAACTAAGTAAAATATTTTTCTTTTACCTAACCAATCAATTTTAATGTTATTGAATAACTGCATTTATTTATCTGCTCCTGTAAGCGTTTTTTTAACCGAGATTAATTTTCATTCCTTTAGTTACCATAATATTAAATATCAACCTTACAATAACAAGCGCACTAAATAAACTTGATGCAATACTAATCATAAGTGTGAGTGCAAAACCCTGCACTGGCCCCGAACCAAATTGATAAAGGATAATACCTGTAAGGAATGTAGTTATGTTTGAGTCAATAATGGCTGAATTTGCTTTTGCAAAACCACCGTCAACAGATGCTTTAATGGTTTTGCCTGTTGCCATTTCTTCTCTGATCCTTTCGTAAATAAGTACGTTTGCATCAACTGCCATACCTATAGTTAATATAATACCGGCAATACCGGGGAGTGTTAGTGTAGCACCAAAACCCGATAAAACACCGAGTATAAAAAGGATAGTAAACACAAGAGATGCTGCGGCTACATTACCTGCTTTTTTGTAATAAAAAATCATAAATAAGGCTACAAGAATGAAACCTATTACAACTGACTTAAAACCTGCTCTAATAGAATCTTCACCGAGTGACGGACCGACTGTTCTTTCTTCAATAATAGAAACCGGTGCAGGTAAAGCACCTGCTTTAAGAACAATTTCTAATAATTTTGCTTCTTCCATATTTGCCATTCCCGTAATTTGGGAGTTACCGTTTGGTATTTTATTTATTACATTCGGGGCAGAATAAACAGCACCGTCTAATATAATTGCGATTCTTTTACCGATATTTGAACCTGTAATTCTTGCCCAATCCGATGCACCCTCACTGTTCATCTGCATATTTACAATTGCGGCTGCAGTATTAGGGTCAATAGTTGCTTGAGCATCAGTAATAACACCACCTGTAAGTTCAGGCTTCTTTTTTACTAAATAGAGTTTGTATATTGATTTTCCTTCTTGGTTTCCAAATGGTTTTGCAGAAAAGTGAAATGCAACATTGTTAGGTATTACTGCTTTAACTTCAGGTCGGTTTAACATTAGCCGAAGTTTATCTTTTTGATCTTCACTAACATAAGCATCAGCTGTTTGTGCTTGAGGGTTTATCAACGCAACTGAAAAGAAAGGATGTTTTTTAGCAAATTCTTCAGGAGATAAATCCCGGTTGTCTAAAGAGTCAGTATCATTTGCTACTAAAGAAGAATCAGTTTCTCCTGCCAATACAGCGTCAATTTTTTGCATAATATCTATTGTCGTCTGTGCATCTTTTACCAAATTAAATTGAAGAAGTGCAGTACCTTTAAGCAGTTGTTTAGCCTCTTCTTCTCTTGCAATACCCGGTAATTCTACAATTACTCTTCTGTTACCTTGTCTTTGTATAGTAGGTTCAGAAACACCGTATTGATCAACACGATTTCTGATAATTTCCATTGCTCTTGTGACAGCATCCTCTGAATTTTTATTAAGTTCATCTATTATTTTACTGTCTTCGTCTCTTACCGAGCCAAAATAACGGCTTAAACGAATGCCTCTATCTTGAAGCATTCTTGCAACTATTTCTACAACAGATTCATTTGAAAGAGCAGCTTCTTTTTCTGCTTCAGCCATAACTTTGAGAAATGTATCATCAGGATTTTTTGCAAGTTTCTCCAATAATTTACCGGTATTTACTTCAAGTACGACCCGCATACCACCTTGAAGATCAAGACCAAGTTTCATACTCTTTAATTTTGTTGCCGCAATTGCCGGATCAGATGCTTTGATGCTGTCTTCCACTAATTTTAACACATTATCAACTTCTTCTTTAGGTAAATTAGGCTGTGCTTCTTTTAATTCAATTCTTCTTTCAAGCAAAATTTCATCTATTTCTTTATTTTGTTGATAATTCTTATACGTTGGGTAAAGTAGATAAAGACTTAATGCAATTGCACCTAAAATAAGGATTATTGTTGATCTGTATTCTTTCATATTCTAATTAATTCGAATTGTAAAATTTGAAAATAAATTATCTAATAAAATTACTTCTTAAAGGTTTGAAAGTCAATCAATTAAGGATACTAAAATTACTGATTTTATTTATATTTAATGTATTCAAGTTGAAAAACTATAAATATTAATTAAGAATTTATACGAGCATTAACATTTTTTTTACAAGTTTTTCAAATTTATCTGTAGTTAAATTTGCGGTATCTGTCACTTCTTTATGCGTCAGTTTGTTTTGGGAAATTCCTGCAGCCATATTTGTTATTAAAGAAACAGAAGAAGTTTCCATCCCCAGATATGCGGCAAACACAGCTTCGTGAGCAGTGGACATTCCAACTGCATCTCCCCCCATTTTGCTAACCATTTGAATCTCAGCAGGAGTTTCGTAAGCAGGTCCTTTATTGTACCAATAAACACCTTCTTTTAAGGGAGTATTAGATTCCGATGCTGCTTTCCTGATAATATTATTAAAGGATACAGAAGGAAAATTATCAAAATTATTTTTTCCTTCTA
>JADFGB010000273.1 GCA_022567875.1 Bacteroidota bacterium
TTATTTTAGAAACTAATTCTTATGTGTTATTAATATGTTGGGCGAATTTAATATGAAATATATTGATGAAAAAATATCTTGTATATAGCTTTTATAACATTTTAATTATAATAATACTTTTTTTTCTTCTTGAAATTATTATAAGAATATCATTTCCTAATATTCAATTGCCTGGAACAAGTAAAGAATTACTTATAGATTCTTTATATAACACAACGGTCGGTTTAGGCAGTAATAAAGTCGGTTTCTCCAGTGGGGTAAAAAAAACTACAAACAAATATCATATCTGGAAATATATGGAAGATGTAAACATCAAAGGGCCGATAATTCTTTATTTAGGAGACTCAGTAACTATGGGAATTGGGGTCGAAAATGATTCAACTTTTGTTGGAATCAATAGTAAAAAAATAAACTTGATAAATCCTTCGCTAATAGGATATTCTGTGAAAGACTATTTAAATGTAATGAAATCATTTTTATCAAATAATGTATTCAAAGGTAAAATTAAAAAAATTTATTTGTTTTGGTCTTTGAATGATCTTTATTCTAATTTTACTGTAAAAAATTCTCCCGGATTGAAAGTTGATAATCTATTTTTTCCTATTATTGATTATGTTCGTAGAAACTCCAAATTATTTATTTATACAAAAAATCTCTTTAGTGACAGGTCAAAAATTTATTATAATTATGATGTTCAATTTTATAAGGAATCTAATGAATATTTTCAAAAAGGTCTTATCGACATAAAAGAAATATCAAGAATTTGTATTAGCAAAGGAATTAATCTGACTGTATTTCTCTTACCTTATGAATATCAGTTGCGTGAGAATTATATAAAATTTAATTACCCACAAAAGTTATTATTAAAAAAATTATCCGAATCTAATATCAATGTATTTGACATCGGGGAAAGATTAAGTAATTATAAATATAATTCTAAATCATTGTATTTATATGAAGATGGCATACATTTTTCTAAGAAAGGACATAAATTATTGGCTGATATAATAGAACAAACAACAGGAACTAGGAACTCACTTAGACAATCCCACAAATAGAAATAATCTATTTTAGTATGCGACATCATCTCACAAAAGAAGACGAGCAGGTGTAAAATAGAAAAGATGGATTTAACTTATTAGTATTATTGTGGTTAGTCAGCTTACACTATCCTTACATTTTTGGAGGAAGTTTATTATGAAATTTATACCATCTCGTTAACAATTTATGATACTGCTCTTTGTAATTTGCTAACAAATCTTTTTGTCCATGTGAAGGTGCTTTATCAGCACTTTGCACTTTACTCTTTAAGCTTGCCAATAAATATTATTCCAAGTATTTTGAATTTGAAAACGCAAGATGGATTTATTTTGAACAGATAATTCTTGCAGGTTATTAATATTTTAGAATTTATAAATATGAAAAAAAAAAGAGTAATAGAAATAAACATTTGGGATGATATTACTATGGAGTATATTTCTTCAATACGTCCCGGCGAAGAAGAACTCGGGTTAATTATTAAAGGTCACTTACTCATTGAAAATATTCTTAATCAAATTATTGAGATTAAGTTTAAGAATTCAAAATTATTATTCGACGATAATCGAACAAATTCATTTTCAGTTAAGCTTAATATACTTTATTCATTAGGATTTATACCAAAATATATTTTTCAGAATATAACTAATATTAATAAAATACGAAATCAATATGCTCATAATCTCAAAGTTGATTCGAGTAAACTTACTTTTATTTATTATCGTGAAGATAAAAAAATAAACAATAAAGGCTACTTCAAGAAAAAGAGAAATCCAGTGAAAGAGTATATTAAACTTCTTTGTTTTGGGACTTTATCAGAGCTGAGAAATCTTTTCATAAAAGAGTTTGGTAAAAAGCCATAATATTCTTTTGAAGATATATTAGTTAAGGTATAATAATTTCTCCACCTTTCACCCTCATAAGTTAGTAAATTCCCTAACCCAGACAGACAAGTTATTTTCAATAACGTTACATCTTCGGCGGAAGTTTATTCTGAATTTTATACCAACTCGTTAACATTTTACGATATTGATCTTTGTAATCAGCAAACAAATCTTTTTGTCCCTGTGAAGGTTTGTTATCCGCACTTTGCACCTTGCTTGTTAAACTTGCCAATACATTAGCAACTCTTGTCATATCACTTTTTAATTTTTTAATATCAATAATTTTCTTTCCGTCTTTATTAAACTTTAAATAATTATCTATTTCATTTACATTTGAAACAATCGCTTCCATCACAGCTCGTATTTTATTTGATAATTGAAGCTGTTCTTTTAAGTCTTTCATCGGGACATTGATCCTTGGATCAAGTTTTACTGTGATGTACTTTGAATAATCATTTCCGTTTACAGAAAGAACTACTTTATATTTTCCGGGTAAAACAAGCGGACCTTCCGGTAAAACGGGAGCTCCCTGATCCCAAACAGCCGCAATGGAATAACTATATTTTAAAGATTTCGGTCTTGGATATCTGAGGTCCCAAATAAACCTGTGCATACCGGCACTTCTGTATAAATTCTTATGTTCACCCACCCATCTTTTATCAAAGTATCGATAAGGGTTTAATTTCTCAGGAGTTTCATTACTTGAAAAACTTCTAATTAAATTGTTATTTAAATCAAAAATAGAAAGTGTAATAGTAGTATTAACATCGTGTTTAAACCAATAATCTATTACAGCACCTTTCGGAGGATTTTCTCCCAATGGGGTTGAAGGAGGTGGGGGAGTATCCCTGTTTTCATTTCCTCTTAATCGGTAAGTTGTAGCAGGCGAAAATAAGTAAACCGGTTTAGCCAAAATATCCGAATTGACTTGTCTTAAAATACTTAGGTTATCCAAGATCCAAATTCCTCTTCCCTGTGTACCTGCAATTAAATCTCTCTTGTGCACAAGTAAATCTCTTACCTGAGTTGTGGGAAAGTTTAACGAAAGAGGCT
>JADFGB010000274.1 GCA_022567875.1 Bacteroidota bacterium
AATAATATTAAAAATTATTAAGGACTTATAATTAGCTTGCATAAGAAGCTCCTAATTCAGCTATAGAAAGTTTTCATTCTAAATTAAAACTGTTCAGACAAAGAACTAGAGGTATAGTTGATAAAAATTTCTTCTTCTTTAGAATTATTCAATATTTTGCTTAATCAATTTTTGCCACCCTTTTATCCTGTGCGCCTAGCTTAATAAAGTAAATTATCTTTCAATTAAACAATCTTGACTTTTTTGTATAGATTATATAATTTACACTATTAATTATAAGCATTTTGTTTATGAATTGAATAATTGTTTAAATATGGAGTTTAAATGTCCAAAACAGAACAAAAAACAATAGAAGAAATAACCAATGCCGATTATAAATACGGCTTTGTTACGGATATAGAGGCGGTTACTCTACCTAATGGTTTGAATGAAGACACAATTAGAAAGATTTCCGAATTTAAAGATGAACCGGAATTCTTGTTAGAATGGAGATTAAAAGCTTTCAAGCATTGGCAAACAATGGAGGAACCTCATTGGCCTAATCTTCATTATAAAAAAATAGATTATCAAAGTATCTCATATTACTCTGCTCCAAAGGAAATGCCAAAATTAAACAGCCTTGACGAAGTTGATCCCCAATTATTGGATACTTATAAAAAGTTAGGTATTTCATTAGAGGAACAGAAACGTTTAACAGGCGTTGCTGTTGATGCTGTTTTTGATAGTGTTTCTGTGGCAACAACTTTTAAAAAGGATCTGGAAGAAATGGGAATAATATTTTCTTCATTTTCTGAAGCTGTAAAAGAACACCCCGATTTAATTAAAAAATATCTTGGTAGTGTTGTACCATATACAGACAATTTTTTTGCAACACTTAACTCTGCAGTATTCAGCGACGGTTCGTTTGTTTATATTCCCAAAGGTGTCCGTTGCCCTATGGAGTTATCAACTTACTTTAGAATAAATGCTGCAAACACAGGTCAGTTTGAACGCACTTTAATTATTGCTGATGAAGGCGCTTACGTAAGTTATCTTGAAGGATGTACCGCACCAATGAGAGATGAAAATCAGCTTCATGCTGCAGTAGTGGAACTTATCATTTTAGACAATGCGCAAATAAAATATTCCACTGTACAAAATTGGTATCCCGGTGATAAAAACGGTAAAGGTGGAATTTATAACTTTGTTACAAAGCGTGGCGCTGCAAGAGGTGTAAATTCAAAAATATCTTGGACACAGGTCGAAATGGGATCAGCAATTACTTGGAAATATCCCAGCTGTATTTTGCAAGGAGATAATTCCGTTGGCGAATTTTATTCCGTAGCACTAACAAATAATTACCAGCAAGCAGACACCGGGACAAAGATGATACACCTTGGCAAGAATACTTCAAGTACAATAATATCTAAAGGCATATCTGCAGGGCATAGCAATAACAGCTACAGAGGTTTGGTAAAAGTTTCAAAGAAAGCTGAAAATGCTCGAAATTTTTCGCAGTGTGATTCTTTACTAATCGGTGATAAATGCGGAGCCCATACATTCCCCTATTTAGACATAAACAATTCAACAGCGCAAATTGAACACGAAGCAACTACTTCAAAAGTTGGTGAAGACCAGATATTTTATCTCAATCAAAGAGGAATATCAACCGATGATGCAATAGGTTTAATTGTTAACGGTTATTGCAAAGATGTGTTCAAAGAACTGCCTATGGAATTTGCAGTAGAAGCTCAAAAACTATTGAGCATAAGCCTTGAAGGAAGCGTAGGATAATAAAGATTTTTGATTTTTTGAATTATTGGAATTAATTAAATAAGGAAAAATAAATGTTATTAGAAATAAAAGATCTTCACGCAAAAGTTGAAGGTAAAGAAATATTAAAAGGAATAAATTTAACTGTAAATAAAGGTGAAGTACACGCTATTATGGGACCGAACGGTTCCGGTAAAAGTACATTGGCTCTAGTTTTAGCCGGACGTGAAGAGTACGAAATTACAAAAGGAGAAGTCTTTTATAACGGTAAAAATCTTTTGGAGTTATCTCCCGAAGACAGAGCAAGGGAAGGTTTGTTTCTAGCATTCCAGTATCCTGTAGAAATTCCAGGTGTTAGCAACACAAACTTATTAAAGACAGCGATGAACGAGATAAGAAAATACCGCGGACAGGAAGAATTGGATGCAATAGATTTTTTAACATTGCTAAAAGAAAAAATGAAAATTGTAGATCTTGACCAATCATTAATCAGCCGCTCTGTAAATGAAGGTTTTTCGGGCGGTGAAAAGAAAAAGAATGAAATTTTTCAGATGGCTGTATTAGAACCACAATTAAGTATACTGGATGAAACAGATTCCGGTTTAGACATTGATGCTTTAAGAATAGTGGCTAACGGAATAAATAAATTAAAGTCAGATAAAAACGCAATAATAGTTATAACACATTACCAAAGATTGCTTAATTATATAATACCGGATTTTGTACACGTATTATATGAAGGGAAAATTGTTAAAACCGGTGGGAAAGAACTTGCACTTGAACTTGAAAAGAAAGGATATGATTGGTTAAAAATGAATCAAGAAGAAATTGTTGAAGGTTGAGAAAGTTAAGCCTTGCGAGTTATAAGATTATATAAGGTATAAATTTTTACGGAGAAATTAAAACTAAATGGATAATTCAAAAAACATAAAAAAATCATATATCAATAATTTTAAAGATTTTGAGAATAATCTTAACGGTGAAAGTGATTCAAGTTTTCATAAAATTAGAAAACAAGCTATCAAAAATTTTGCTGAGCTTAATTTTCCGAATAGAAAAAATGAAGAGTGGAGATATACAAATATTTCACCATTACTTGAACAAAATTTTTCTATTCCGAACAATCAAATTAAGTCAGATCTAATAGATGTATCAAGCCATATACTAAAAGATATAGATGCATATATTTTGGTTTTC
>JADFGB010000275.1 GCA_022567875.1 Bacteroidota bacterium
AAATCATCGTTCAAAAATACGGTGGAAGCAGCGTATCTGATTTCAATAAAATAAAAAAGATAGCCCAAAAGGTTGCATCAGTTGCAGATAAAGATACAGGCGTTGTAGTAGTAGTTTCAGCAATGGGGAAAACAACCAATCAATTTATTGAAATGGCTAAGGAAATATCCGATAATCCGCCCCGACGTGAAATGGACATGCTTTTAAGTACGGGGGAAAGAATTACAATGTCACTGCTTTGTATGGCATTAAGCGAATTAGGTGTAGATTCAATTTCTTTAACGGGTTCGCAGTGTGGAATAATTACGGATGACAGGCATAATAATGCAAGGATAATTGAAGTAAGACCGTTCAGAGTGCAGGATGAAATTGCAAAAGGGAAGGTGGTTGTAGTGGGAGGGTTTCAGGGCGTAAGCTATAAGAGAGATATAACTACTCTTGGAAGAGGTGGCTCAGATACTACAGCGGTTTCTTTAGCAGCTGCATTAAATGCAGAAAAGTGTGAGATATATTCTGATATTGACGGGGTTTATACGGCAGACCCTGCAGTTGTTGACGAAGCAAAACATTTACCCGAAGTTCCTTATCAGCAGATGCAAGGGATGAGCAGCAATGGTGCAACAATATTAAATTCCCAGGCTGTTCAATTTGCAAAAGAAAAAAACATTGCTATTTATGCCCGCAGTACTTTTAAACCGGGAAATGAAACTGTTATAAGAAATTTTCCGCCGGGAATACCGAAAGGTGTTTTGGCTGTTATTTATGAAAAGAATATAATTAAAGTACATTTCAACTCTAAGGATGAAGAATCTTTCAAAAATTTATTAAAAGAATTAGAATCGGAACAGATACAAATAAAAGAATTAAATTATTCTTTATCTGAAAAAGATAAACATTCCTGTTCTTTTATAATTTCACCCAAGGATTTATATGGCTGGGGAAAGATAGAAGAGAAATTGAAATCAGACTATACAGATAAAATATATTTTGAAAAAGATTATTCCACACTTTCGCTGATAGGGGAGGGGTTAAATCAGAACAATTCTGTCCTAATTGAAACAATAAATTTATTAAAAGAAAAATCGATAAATATTTTAAGCATATCTACAACCTCATACCGAATATCTATTTTAGTTAAAAAGACGGACCTTGAAAAAAGCGTAAAGCTTTGTCATAAAAAGTGGATAGAGTAAATATTATTTAGCTGTTACAATAAACTTACATTGCAGGCAGTCTCGGTATAACCCCCAAAAAAAACTTCGGGGCAGGCCCTCCTTCGATAAATCTGCGGCGGGCGGGCAATGACAGCCTTGATAAAAAAGTCTAAAGTTTTGTCATAAAAGTTTATTAAATAAGACTTTATGGTCTTAAATACACTTGCTTTCAAAGTATTGTTTTTCTATTTTATTCTTATAAAAAATGTCTTTAAATGGATTCTGGCACAAATCAGAAATAGCCTAATGTTTTTCCTTTATAGACTTAAGGTTTAACAAACACATTATTTTTTTAAATAATTACTATTGTAATTATTCTCAGTGATTTATCCGTCCCACCATACTCCTTATTATGGAAGACGTGACGGATAAATACATAAGCCTATGCATACATATTTTTTTTATAAATATCTTTAGCAGGAGATATTAAATATGAGGAACAGAAAACCGGTACAAAGCATATCCTTAAAGTATTTTTTAACGAGAAATAAATACAGCAATCTCCATAAAAGAATAACAGCCTTAATTAAAGACGGCAGTTTTTACGAGCTAACTGAAAAGATAAGAAAAAATATGTGGCGTCGTCTGCAATTCAACTTCGGGGGTGGCTGGGTGAACATAGGAACCAGTTTCGGTACTAATTTTCAGGTTAATTATAATATAGTATTTAATGCAGACAACTTAGCGGGCGGTATTGATTTCTCATAGAATAATAGCAAAATCTGACGAAAGGAAAAAAGGATTTTATTACGACTAAGAAACTAATTCTGATGAAATAAATATTTGTCTTTTATAAGATAAAGCCGGGTAGATTCTATTTTTTTATCTAAAATATTTTGAGAGAGGTATCGTTTAAGTAAGTTAAATTATATTGTAAATATCAAGAATTCAATATATGAATAAATTAAGTCATATTTTTTTATTAGTTTTTTTAATAGCTTCTACAATTAATTCACAAACACCTATTACATTTAATACCAAAACTGATTTCACTACGGGAAGTAACCCTCAATCTGTTTTCATCGGAGATCTGAACGGCGACGGCAAACCCGATCTGGCTGTGGCTAATGCGGGTTCTAACAGTGTTTCAGTGTTTTTTAACACAACTGATCCCGGGTCTTCAACTCCTTCTTTTTCTTCTAAAACTGATTTCACTACGGGAGGTGGCCCTTTCTCTGTTTCCATCGGAGACCTGAACGGCGACGGCAAACCGGATCTGGCCGTGGCGAACTTAGGTTCTAACAGTGTCTCGGTGTTTTTTAACACAGCTACCCCAGTTTTTGCACCTACAACCCAAGCAAGCAATGTTGTATTTAGCAGTATATCAACCACATCGGTAACAATTAGCTGGACAAACGGTAACGGCTCAAACAGGGCGGTTTTTGTAAAGCAGGCAAACACAGGAACAGCTTCTCCGGCAGACAACACAACATATACAGCAAATACAGCATTTGGTTCCGGAACACAGATTGGTTCATCAGGCTGGTATAATGTTTTTAACGGAACCGGAACAAGTGTAGGCATTACCAATCTTACAGTCGGAACAGAGTACCGTGTTATGGTAGTTGAGTATAACGGTTCAGCCGGAAGTGAAATTTATAATACAAACTCTGCAACAAATAACCCTAATAATTTTGTAACAACCCTTAGTGCTCCAACGTTATCATCACCATCAAACGGAGCGACCAGTCAAGCTTTGAATGTTAATTTATCTTGGAGTTCTGTATCAGG
>JADFGB010000019.1 GCA_022567875.1 Bacteroidota bacterium
GGAGTTTATATCTTCACAAAAACCATTATTTCGTGGAGGAAGAGAGATAGACCCCCTAAGAGTCCCAACCAGATTCGGAACATCTGTAACCACAAATAGACGAGTCGCAGAACTTACTGCAAATCTTAGAAGAGCAGAAGGTGTAAAAGGAGTTGGCATAAGCGAGGTATTTATTAGTCCAAATGCAAAAATACTAACAAAGAGTGGAATACCAGAAGAAATACTTAAACGTCCTGGTGTAGAGTTTTCAAATGTTATAGAGTTTGCAAAGAAGGGTGGATTTGATGTCGTAGACCTCAAGGGTATTGAGATAGCTACAATTCTTGACCCCAAAATAGGTAGACAAATTAGAGAAGATGAATTGAGAATTATAAACCCTAGTATACTTAAAACCAAATCCCAACTCACCGATATATTCAATCAAGCTAAGGGAGTAGTACCTAAAATAGTACCTAAGGTAGTAAAGCACACTATAAAACCAAAAGAACCAGTAGTACCATTTAAACCTATGGAGAAATTTAGTTTACAATTTGAAAAAATTAAAAAAGATTTTAAGACTTTATCTTCATTAAAAATTGGTGAAGAAGGAGAAGTGGTGGGTATATCAAGAGCTTGCCGGAAACAACAAAGAAGAAGACTATTAGATTTTGGAATTGTTCCCGGAACTAAAATAATCTCTGAATTACAAGGTTTTTCAAAAGATCCTATAGCCTATAAAATTCGTGGGACACTAATTGCTTTAAGAAAACAACAGACAGATTATATTTATATAAAAAAATAATAAATCGAAAATGAGTAATAGTTTAATACATAATTGTGAAACGTGTCCTGCCCACAATGTTGGTAATCTAACAAAACTGGGTATAAATATGGATAATTTTGATTTTGTAGTTGCACTTGCAGGTAATCCAAACACTGGCAAAAGTACGGTCTTTAATGCGTTAACAGGATTAAAACAACATACAGGTAATTGGCCGGGTAAAACAGTCACCCGTGCAGAAGGAGGTTTTTTATACAACAATAAAAAATTTAAACTTGTTGATTTACCTGGAACATATTCTCTTTTATCCACAAGCACCGACGAAGAAGTTGCAAGAAATTTTGTTCTGTTCGGTCAACCCGATGTAACTATTATAGTGGTTGATTCTTCGAGGTTGGAAAGAAATCTAAATTTAGTTTTACAAGTTCTTGAAATTACAAACAGAGCCGTATTATGTCTTAATTTAATTGATGAAGCAAAAAGACACAGTATTATAATTGATGAAAGAAAATTATCAAAAGATTTGGGAATCCCGGTAGTACCTACATCAGCAAGATATGATGAAGGGATAAACGAATTATTAAAAATGATTTATGAAGTAGCAACAGGTGCTTTTGTGTGCAAGCCTTATAAAATTAAAACAGAATCAAAACAAGTTAAAAATGCTGTTGAAAAATTAAAGGGGAAATTATTACAAGCATTTCCGAAATTACCAAATGTTAATTGGGTTGCATTAAGATTATTAGAAGGTGATCAAGAGATAATAAATGCAATCCGTTCCGGTGATTTAGGAAGTCTTGAAATTAAAAATTTTATACCTCTTTTAGAAGAGCAAACTTAACAATAGGTTAATATTTTGGAAAATATAAATAATACATATAGAGAATCAATTATAAGTGAAGCAACTACCCTTAGATGGGAAGTCGGCGAAAACTTTCACGATTCATTAATGGAATCAATTTATAAAAACGCATCTGAGATAGCTGCGCATTCGGTGACACAAAAAAACAAGCAACAAAACCATACGTTCGATCAAAAGCTGGATAAAATTATTACAAGCAGAATGTTCGGTTTCCCAGCAATGTTTATTGTTTTAGCTGTTGTATTTTGGGTAACAATAATAGGTTCCAATGCTCCTTCTGCTATGCTTGCATCGGTTTTAATAGATAAATTTCATCCTTGGCTAAAAGAGATTGCAGCAGCTATATCCACTCCGCTATGGATTAGCGGTTTATTAATAGACGGTGCTTATCTTGGAATGGCTTGGGTAGTAAGTGTAATGCTGCCCCCAATGGCAATTTTCTTTCCGCTATTTACTTTACTTGAGGACTTTGGTTATTTACCAAGAGTATCCTTTAATATGGATAGTCTATTTAGAAAAGCCGGTGCCCATGGTAAACAGGCTTTAACAATGAGTATGGGGTTTGGTTGCAATGTTGCGGGTGTAATAGCAACTCGTGTTATTGATAGCCCTAGAGAAAGACTGATTGCTATTATTACTAATAATTTTGCATTATGCAACGGGAGATGGCCAACTCAAATATTAATTGCTACTATATTTATCGGCGGTGCAGTACCTGGATATTTAGCAGGGATAGCTTCTGCCGGAGCTGTTGTTGGTGTTGCACTATTAGGTGTAGTTTTAAGCTTAGTTGTGTCATGGGGACTTTCCAGGACTGTTTTAAAAGGAGAAGCTTCAACTTTTAGTCTCGAACTTCCGCCATATAGACCCCCAAGAATATTGCGAACGCTGTATACTTCCTTAATTGATAGAACAGCTATTGTTCTTTGGCGTGCAGTAATATTTGCAGTCCCTGCAGGTTTAGTAATATGGCTTGTTTCAAATATTACAATAGAGGGAATTAGTCTTGCTGAATATTTTATTAATTGGTCAAATCCTTTTGGTTTGTTGTTTGGATTAAACGGCGTAATTCTTCTTGCCTATATTATTGCTATACCTGCAAATGAAATTGTTATACCTACAATTTTAATGCTAACAGTATTAACGTTAGGAATGAATTCTGTTGGAGCAGGTGATGGGGTGATGTTTGAACTTGAGTCCGTTAACGCTACTGCTGATATATTTAAAGCAGGTGGTTGGACCTTGCTAACAGGTATAAATTTAATGTTATTCAGTTTAATACATAATCCTTGTTCAACAACTATTTATACTATTTATAAAGAAACCAGAAGTCTAAAATGGACAACAGTTTCTGCTTTGCTTCCTGTTGTTATGGGTTTTATTATTACTTTTTTTGTTGCTCAGATTTGGAGGTTAATTTAAGGTAAAATAATATGAAAGGAATTATTTATATATTATTACTTTGTACGGCATTATTAATAGCTGTTTCTTGTTCAGAATTGTTGCCTCCTGCACCAGAACCAGAAACTGTTTTAGCCGGACCAATTGAGGATTTAACGCCACAGCAATTACGTGATCACCTAATCGGAGACGAACAATTTGGTAGAATTTTTGGTCAAAAAGACGGATTAGGACCAATTTTTGTTAGTAATGCTTGCGAGAGCTGCCACATTGGAGATGGAAAAGGACATCCCTTGACTACCTTAATAAGGTTCGGAAAGTATAGTGGTGGTATTTGGGATCCAATGGTTGAAAAAGGAGGACCCCAACTACAAAATAGATCAATTGCAGGATATCCACCTGAAACTGTACCAGGTGATGCAACTGGTGTTACACGTTTGATGCCGCCAGCTGTTACGGGGATGGGTTATCTTGCAGCAGTACCGGATGCGGTTATTTTAGGATTAGCGGATCCTAATGATTCGAATGGTGATGGTATATCAGGTGTTCCAAACTACATTCAACCGCTAGATTATTTTGTCCCATTACCTTCTCATATCCCTTCAAACGGAAGATACATAGGTAGATTTGGAAAAAAAGCAGGCGCAATCGATTTGCTTCAACAAATCGTTACAGCGTATAAAGAAGATATGGGAATTACTTCGGATTTCGATTTACAGGATAATTTCAACATCCAGGCAGGATTGACTACAGGCGACTTTGTTGACGATCCCGAAGTATCTGCAGCAATTGTTAACAATGTTGTTTTTTATGTTCGCACTCTAAAAGTACCGCCTCGGCGTAATGAAAATGATATCGATGTAATAGCAGGAGAAAATTTATTTAATCAAATCAACTGTTCAGGTTGCCATATTCCGTCTTTGGTTACGGGATTTTCTGATGTGACCGCCTTGAGTAATAAAGTAATTTATCCTTATACTGATTTATTATTACATGATATGGGAAGTGTGCTTGACGATGGTTATACAGAAGGTACGGCACTTACATCTGAATGGCGAACAGCTCCCCTATGGGGCATTGGGCTTGCAGAAGATTCACAAGGAGGCTTACCTTTTTATTTACATGATGGAAGAGTTTCAACCTTAGAGGCTGCAATCGGTTTTCACGGTGGTGAAGCTTCGAATAGTCGGGACGCGTTTAATAATCTTTCACCCGGAGAGAAAGTACAGCTCATCAAATTTTTGAAATCATTATGATAATAAACCCATCTAATTACATAATAAATATGGTTTAATATGAATCAAACCCGTAGAGATTTTATGAAAAAATGTGGATTAATTTCTGCAGCACTTGTTTACGGTGGAAGTTCTTTAATGTTGGAGGGTTGTGCTAGCGTAAGCTATTTTCCTTATAGTGAAGAGAAAAACCTGTTAGTTATTAAAAAATCTAATTTTGTTAAAGACAAATACGGTTTAATAGAGTACAAAAATTTACCCGCTCCTATCTACATTACAAAATTGGAAGACGATAATTATTCAGCTGTCTTATTAGAATGCACTCATAAAAGATGTGAAGTATCACCGGCGGGAAATCTCCTAATATGTCCTTGTCATGGAAGTGAATATTCGAATACTGGAAAAGTATTACAACCACCCGCAGATAAAGATTTATATTCATTCAGAATTAAAACAGACTCTGAAAACATTTATGTAAATGTTAAGAACAATTGAAGGTAAAAATGTTAAAAATATATATTACATTAGTCTACTTTATATTGCTAGTGACTCCAATTATTGGACAACAAGATACTTCTGTTGTTCAAGATGCTATTTATAATCGTCCATTTATCACCTCTGCATTTCCGGTAGCTCTAGGCGGATACTTGGAAGGAAACACTAACTACTTTTCTGAAGATGGTGTTTCTGAAGGCTTTTCGATGGAATTTAGAAGATTTAATATCTTTCTTTATTCTACTATTATTCCGAGGGTAAGATTCTTTGCAGAATTGGAGTTTGAACATGGTACCGAAGAGATAGCTATTGAGACTGCTCAGGTAGAATTTGAATTTCTTCAAGCGTTGGTGTTTCGAGCCGGTATTATAATCGTCCCCATTGGAGCTTATAACGTGAACCACGATCCTCCGAAATATGAATTTGTAGAACGACCATTAGAAGCCACGAAAATCATTCCAACAACGCTTTCAGACATAGGATTTGGTTTTAATGGCAAGATTTTTTGGAATAATTTATTGTTTACTTACGATGCTTATTTAGTTAACGGCTTGAACGATGGAATAATTTTAAACGATCAGGGACGTACCTTTCTCGGAAGTGGAAAAGCAGAAGAACGTTTTGCTGAAGATAATAACGGTTCTCCTACATTTTCAGGCAGACTTGCTGTAAAATCCCAAAAGTTTGGTGAATTAGGAATTTCATATTATAGAGGTATTTACAATTCATTCCGGATTGAAGGAGAAACGGTAGATGCAAAACGAAGTATCGGAATAATGGCAATAGATTTCAACACTAAGATTGAGAAATTAATTATACAAGGAGAGTTCGCAGTAAATTCAATCGAGGTGCCAAAAAATATTTCTGAAATATTCGGGACTAAACAATGGGGTGGTTACCTTGATATAGTTTATCCTGTCATTAAAGCGAATATTCTTGGTTTTGATAACTCTGTTATTAATTTAGCTGTACGGTTAGAACGAATTGATTACAACGTTGGTAAATTCGCTGAGACCGGTAAAAATATATACGATGACATCAATGGTCTCTCATTTGCAATTAGTTTTCGTCCTGCTCCTGGAACTGTGTTTAGGGCTAATTATATTCATTATTGGAGCCGCGATGTTTTAGGTAATCCTACTGTTAAAACTACAGGCTTTCAGTTTGGGTTAACAACTTATTTTTAAATTATTTTACCTGTACTGAAAAGATATCCAACAATATTCAATTGATATTATTTAACACCACATAGTAATTGAAAGATTTAATTATCTTTTATTAAGTAATTTAAACCTTTATATGTTTATAAGAATTTATTTTAAGGGAATATTTTTATGAAGAAAGTGAGAATCTTATCTTGGAACGTTAACGGGATAAGAGCTGTATATAAAAAAGGTTTTGTTGAATGGATTAGAAGCGTCGATCCTGATATACTTTGCATTCAGGAAACTAAAGCCAGAGAAGAACAATTACCTGAAGATTTAAAAAACATAGACAATTATCAATCTTATTTCTGCTGGGGTGAAAAAAAGGGTTACAGCGGAACTGCAATTTATACAAAAGAAAAACCGAAAAATGTCAGCAGAAAACTTGGTATTGAAAAATTTGATAATGAAGGACGTATATTAATTGCAGAATATGATGCTTTCACATTATTCAATATTTATTTTCCCAACGGAAAAGCTAAAGAAGAAAGACTTCAGTATAAAATGGACTTTTACGAAGCGTTTCTTAACCACGTTAAAAAACTTAAAGATAAAGGAAAAAAAATTATTATATGCGGAGATGTAAACACGGCGCACAAAGAAATTGACCTTGCAAGACCAAAATCTAACGAAAAAACTTCAGGCTTTTTACCCGAAGAGAGAGCTTGGATTGACGAATTATTGGCTAACGGTTTTTTAGATACCCTGCGTATGTTTAACGACAAACCGGAACAATATTCCTGGTGGGATATGATAACCAGAGCCAGGGAAAGAAACGTAGGTTGGCGTATAGATTATTTTTTTATAAGTGATAATCTAAAAGAACAAACTATGGATGCTTTTATTATGCCTGAGGTAATGGGTTCAGATCATTGTCCTGTTGGGCTTAAAATATCAGTTTAAGTATTAATATAATTTCTTATTTTTAATCCCTCAAATTATTTTTTAATAAATTTAGTTATATGAAGAATTACAGAGTATTATTATTTTATAAATATGTAAATGTGGGAGACCCTGAACAGTTTCAAAACGAACACTTAAAATTTTGTTTTGAAAACAATATAAAAGGAAGAATATATATAGCTAAAGAGGGAATAAACGGGACAGTCTCAGGAAAAACATCTGATATTGAATCATATAAATCTAAATTGAGAAGCTACACAATTTTTAAAGATATTGTTTTTAAGGAAGATGAAGAAGATAAAATTGCTTTTACTAAAATGCACGTTAGAGTAAAAAAAGAAATTATTCATTCCGGGTTAAACGGAACTTCCTTAAAAAATGGGGGGAAAAGATTAAAACCTGAAGAGTTACTAAAATTTTATGAAGAAGAAAAAGATTTTGTGATTATAGACGCAAGGAATTGGTATGAAAGTAAATTGGGTAAATTTAAAAATGCCATAACACCGCAGATGAAAAATTTCCGTGAATGGAAAAAAACGGTAAAAGATTTAGAAGAATATAAAAACAAAACTGTTGTAACTTATTGCACAGGCGGCATCAGATGCGAGAAGGCTTCAGCTTATATGGTTGAACAAGGATTTAAAGATGTTTATCAACTTGATGGCGGGATTGTAACTTATACAAAAAAATATCCCAATACATATTGGGAGGGAAGCATATGGGTCTTCGATGAAAGATATGCGGTTGATGTTAACACAGAAGAAGAACTAAAATATACAACTAAATGTGAGCATTGCGGAACCCCAACTTCATATTACATAAATTGTCATAGTGTAGAGTGTGATAAAATAATTTTTTATTGCCATCAGTGTAAGAAAGATATGGACTACTGCTGTTCTGAAGATTGTAAAAACGCCCCAAGAAAAAGGCCAAGATATTACGGATAAGCATTCAAATCTAAATGAATAATAACGACAAACAATGAATAAAAAATTTCTTATTATAATTTTTATTTTTTCCTTAACAACTTCTCTTTATTCGCAAACAGATACTTTAAAAACCTACTACCCTAATAACAATTTAAAATCAGTGATACCTTTACTTGATAGCTTAAGAAACGGTCTTGCTAAGTTTTATTTTGATAATAAAAAAATAAAAGAAGAAAGACCTTATATAAATGGAAGAGTTGAAGGCGTTGTTAAGCATTATTATAAATCCGGTGCATTGAAATCTTTATATTCAATACTTAATGGAAAAAGAGAAGGTAACTATACTTTGTATGATGAAAAGGGCGAAGTGTTAAAAGATGTAAATTTTGTAGGTGGTAAAATAGACGTAAAAAAAATTCCATTTTATGTAGATAAAGAAGAAACTTTTTTAAACAAATCAATTAAAAAAATAAAAGAAAAACGAACCGGCGTACCACTTCCACCCAAAATAGAGGAAGAAAATTTTAAAGATGATCCTGCTTATTATCTAAATGTAGAAGTTATGCCAAAACCAATTGGGGGAATGGCAGGGATTTATAAAAAGTTATTTTATCCTAGCTTAGCGAGAAAGAATGATATTCAAGGTATAGTAAAGGTTAGAGCATTTATTGAGAAGAATGGAAAAGTAAGTAAAACTGAAATTATAAAAGGGCTTGGTTATGGATGCGATAAATCAGCAGAAATTGCTGTTAAATTTACAAGATTTACACCCGGTTTATTAAGAGGACAAAAAGTTAAAGTACAAATGGTAATACATGTTGAATTTAAATATCCTTAATTCTTAAATTAAGATTGTTTTAAAACGCAGCTTGTCTAAAATTTCTTTTTCCTTACTGTATTTTAAATTTATTAAAATATTATAATTAACAAATTCTCTTCTTGTTTTATAATTTTTTCTTAAATCATCAAATATATTTTTTTCGCGATTTAATATATTTAATAAATTTTGGTGGTCGTCATTAATATCATAAATGTTTTTTATAATTGATAATAATGTGTTTTCTACATTGCCAATTTCTCTAAAAGTTAACTCTTTTGATATAAAGGTAGATTCTTCAAAATCCCATTGTGTCTTTTGATTCAAGAATTTGCAAAGATGAGTATAAACAGCTTTTGTTCCGTTTATTTTACCGTTATGTGTATAACCTGCAATATGCGGTGTCCCTATATCAACTAGCTTTAATAAATTTAAATTAATATTAGGTTCATTTTCCCAAACATCAAGCACAGATATTAAATTTTTAGATTTTATTATTTTGATAAGTGCAGCATTATCAACCACACTCCCCCTTGATGTATTAATCAGGATAGAGTTATCTTTAAGATTTTTTAAGATATTAAAATCAAATAGATGGTGAGTTTTATGTTTGCCTTTATTTGTATAAGGAACGTGCAGTGTTAGAATATCAGCATTTAATACTTCCTTTAGTGGAAGATATTTTTTATTGGATGTTAATTCTTTCAAAGGTGGGTCGTTAAGGAGAATTTTCATTCCAAAGGATTTTGCAAAATCTGCTACCTTACTTCCTATATTACCTACACCAATAATTCCGATGGATTTATCTTTTAATGAAAAATTGTATTTAACAGCTAAATTTAATAGCGCTGTTATTACATACTCTGTAACAGAATATGAATTTGAGCCTGGAGCATTACAATTATAAATGTTTTTTTCATTTAAATAATTTATATCTAAGTGATCAACACCAATAGTTGTACTACCAACAAATCTAATGTTAGTATTCTCAAGTAAATTTCTATCTACTTTAGTAACAGAGCGGACAAAAAGAATTTCAGAATTTTTTATAGATCTGTTAGTTATTTCTTTTCCGGGGAGTAGGGTTACTTTGCCAAAAGGAGAGAAGACCTTTTTTGCAAGTAAAATGTTTTCATCTGCTAAAATATTTAACATTAAATTCTTGTTTGTTTAACTATAATAGAATATATTTTTTTATTAAAAAAACTGTACTAATTAAAAATAATCTTGTTTAACCGATGTAATTATAAACACTAATTTAGCGAGAAGAGAAATGCTAAGCCAGTTGCTTCAACCTGAAATAATAGAATTGTTAAAAGAGCGTAAGCTTAGCACTTTAAAAGAAGTATTAAATGATTGGGACCCTACCGATTTAGCATCACTTATAAGTCAAATTCCAGAAAAAGAAAGAGTAATTTTATTTCGCCTTCTAAAGCAAGATCTTGCTACCGAGACTTTTGAATTTCTTGAAGTAGAACAGCAGATTGAACTTATTAAAGCAATGGGTAATGGTGAAGTCGCATCTATACTGAATGAAATGGCACCCGATGATCGTACAGCTTTATTTGAAGAACTTCCAAGCTCTGCAGTAAAACAATTTGTAAGGATGCTTTCTGCTGAAGAAAGAAAAGTCGCACAAACTTTATTGGGTTATCCTGAAGATAGTGTCGGTCGTT
>JADFGB010000276.1 GCA_022567875.1 Bacteroidota bacterium
TTCCTATATATAAGTATTTTTCAAAAAATAAAAATGTAAAATCTTTTGCTTTCAAAAATAAGATGTCTATTGAGGAAGCAGGAAGGGAAATTAGATATTTAGAGTTGAAAAACATTGCACATAAATACAGCTACAATAAAATTGCTACGGCACATAACTGCGGTGACAATGCAGAAACTATATTGTTAAATTTAATTAAGGGTACCGGAATTGACGGTATTTCAGGTATCCCTATTGAAAGAGGAAATATTATTCGACCGATTTTATGCTTACAAAAAGAAAACATATTAAAATATTTAAATAAGTCAGTATTAAATTATAGGATAGATAAATCAAACCTAAGTAATGTTTACGAAAGAAATTATATTCGTAATAATATTTTACCGCTTATCAAGAAAAATCTAAACCCGAATGTTGAAGAGAGTATATTTAAATCATCCGAAGTATTTAAAGAAGTCAAAGCATTAATTACAAACAAATTAAATGAAGACTTTATAAAGTTTGTTAAAACAGATAAAAATAAAATAAAAATCTTATTAACCAATAAAGCCAATGAAAAAATTAAACAACTAAGTTTTATAATAAAAGATGTCGTCTCTAAACAATTTTCGGAAGAACTTAACTTTAAGAATGTTAATGACATTGTTAGTCTAACAAATAAAAGAATTGGTCAAAAAATTAATCTCCCAGGTAATTTAACTGCACAAAAAGAAAGGGGTATGATTCTAATAAGTAGAAATAGCACTAAGAAAAACTTTGTTTCACTTTCATTAAAACCGAATGATGAAATTAAATTAAATTTTAAAAGAATATCGATAAAAAAAGTTAAGAATTTGAATAATTTAATTTTTACAAATAACAGAAATATCGAATTAATTTCAGGTGACAAAATTAAAGGAAGTTTTAAAATTAGAAGATGGAAGGACGGAGATAAATTTTATCCTGTCGGTTTAAATGGTACTAAGAAAATATCGGATTACCTTACCGAGCAAAAAATTCCAAATTATAAAAAAAGGGAACAATTAGTTTTAACCAACAATAATAAAATTGTATGGGTATTGGGTTTAAGATTAGACGATAGATTTAAGATAACTTCAAATACTAAAAAGGTTTATTCCATATGTCTAAAATAGAAAATAGTAAAAAAGAACAGTTGGTAATCGGAAAAGAAATCTTTGTTCCTTATTTATCTGAAGACAAGATTCAGAAAAGAGTTAAGGAAATGGGCGAAGAAATATCAAAAGATTATAAGGGTAAAACACCGGTTTTTATTGGAGTATTAAACGGAGCTTTTATTTTCCTTTCTGATCTAATTAAAAATATTTCAACAGATTGTGAAATTGATTTTTTTAAATTATCAAGTTATGGAGATGAAAAAATATCATCAGGTAATGTTACATTACTAAAAGAACTAAACTGTGATGTTGAAGGAAGAGATATTATAATAGTAGAAGATATAGTCGATTCCGGTTTATCGATAAGATTTATAGAAAATTTAATGCAGCAACATAATCCTGCAAGTATGAGGGTTGCATCGCTATTGGTGAAACCGGATAGTCTTAAATATAAAGTAAAAATTCACTATATTGGCTTTAATATTCCAAGTAAATTTGTAATAGGATATGGCTTAGATTATGCTCAAAAATACAGAAATTTGAGAACAATCTATGCTTTAAGTGAATAATTAAATAACGAAAATGTAAAATCTAAAATTATAATTATGAAAGAGAATAATAGCAAAAAAAATAAAAACAAAAACAAAAATCCATTGAAATTTTCTAAAAATAAAAAATCTGGAAAACCTGAGGATAATTTTGATTGGTCTAAAATATTAAAAATTGTTTTTGGTTGGGGAGCAGTTGTAATAGCAGCAGTAATTGTTATGCAACTATTTAAAGCAGGAACTGCAAACTTTGTTGAAGTTTCATATAATCAATACGAATTATTACTTAATTCTGATAAAATTAGTGAAGCAAAAATAACAAAATCAGAAATAAATGATTACACATTCAAAGCTGAATTAAAATCTGAAGAAACAGTACAAATAGGTAATAAAAATATAAAAGTAAGATATATATCTGTATATATCCCAGAACCAATTCTAAAAGATCAGAAAGCAATCTGGAAAAGTAAAAATATTAAGTACACTTTTGAAAAAAATTCAAATGAATGGTTAAACGTACTTCTTGGATTTTTACCGTGGATATTAATTATAGCTGTTTGGATTATTATTATGCGCCGTATGCAAGGTCAAGGCGGTGGAAATAAAGGAATTTTTTCATTCGGTAAAAGTAAAGCTAAGCTGATTTCTCGATCCTCTATAAAGGTAACATTTGATGATGTTGCCGGAACCGACGAAGCAAAGGCTGAACTTCAAGAAATAATTGAATTTTTAAAAGAACCTAAAAAATTTCAAAGACTCGGTGGTAAAATACCAAGAGGTGTATTATTATTAGGACCTCCGGGAACAGGGAAAACTTTATTGGCTCGTGCAGTTGCCGGTGAAGCAGACGCCCCTTTCTTTTCAATAAGTGGTGCTGATTTTGTCGAAATGTTCGTTGGTGTAGGTGCCAGCAGGGTAAGAGATTTATTTGAACAGGGAAAGAAAAACGCTCCATGCATTATTTTTATTGACGAAATTGATGCTGTTGGAAGACAAAGAGGTGCCGGGATTGGTGGAGGACACGATGAAAGGGAACAAACACTTAATCAACTACTTGTTGAAATGGATGGTTTTGAGCAAGATAGTGGAGTTATTATTATTGCTGCTACTAACAGACCTGATGTTTTAGATCCGGCTTTGTTAAGACCCGGAAGATTTGACAGACAAGTGGTTGTTGACAGACCTGACGTAAAAGGAAGAGAAGGGATTCTAAAAGTGCACACACGTAACATTCCTCTTTCACCTAAAGTAGATTTGGAAGTTCTTGCAAAAGGG
>JADFGB010000277.1 GCA_022567875.1 Bacteroidota bacterium
AATTAATAATTCTTTTAATAGATGAACGCCCTGAAGAAGTAACTGATATGGAAAGATTGGTAAATGGGGAAGTTATCAGTTCTACTTTTGATGAACCTGCCGAAAGACACGTTCAAGTTGCTAATATGGTTATTGAAAAAGCCAAACGACTTGTAGAAGCCGGGGAAGATGTTATAATTCTTCTTGACAGTATTACACGTTTAGCAAGAGCACATAATATAGTTGTACCCCACAGTGGAAGGATTCTTTCAGGTGGTGTAGATTCTAATGCATTGCATAAACCTAAAAGATTTTTTGGTGCTGCAAGAAATATTGAAGACGGTGGAAGTTTAACAATTATTGCAACAGCTTTAGTTGAGACAGGTAGTAGAATGGACGATGTTATTTTCGAGGAATTTAAAGGTACGGGAAATATGGAATTAGTATTGAATAGAGATTTGAGTGATAGAAGAATATTCCCTGCAATTGATGTAAACCGTTCCGGTACCAGAAGAGAAGAACTTTTAATAAAAGAAGAGGAACTTCAAAAGATTTGGATATTAAGAAAAATTTTAAGTGAATTTAATCCTGTTGAAGCTATGGACTTTTTATTGGATAAAATGAGGGGAACAAAAAACAATAAAGAATTTTTGCTGAATATGAACAGTTAGATTTATTTTTTTTAGATACTATTTTTTACGGTTCATCTTAGTTATTGAGTTTCTTATATTACCGATCATTACTTAGTTAACTAAGAATGTTCTTTTTTCAAAAAAATACATTTAATAAATGAAAAAGATTTCCATTTTTGTTTTAGTTTTTTCTACCTTAATTTTTTCACAGTTTAATAGGGGTAATCCTCGTTTTCAAAACAGTCCAACTTTTTTAGTCAATAAAATTTTTTATTCTGAATTATATATTTCCAGCCAAGATTCCGGTAAAGCTTTTTTTACATATAAAATTCCTCTTAACAGGCTGTTGTTTGAAAAGTCGCAAGATAAATACAAAGCTAAGTTCAGAATATCTTTAGAAATTTTTGACAATAAGAATAATATTATACAAAGAGAATTTGATGAAAAATCAGTTGAAGTAAAATCCTATGAAAATACCAAATCTTCTTTGCTTTATGTAGATGGTGTAATACCTATTGCATATTCTAAGGATATCAGTAAAATTATACCCAGGTTTTCTGATGTTTTTTCTGAAAAAGAATACAAGGGAAAACTGATAAATATTAATAAAATTAAAAATGGAAAATTATTCTTATCTCCAATTGTAGTTAAAAAGAAAATAAATAAATGTAAGGATAGTGATGCCTATGAACTAGCAAATTTTGGAGGTGATTTCCCTTTTAGTGAAAATAAATATGCAATATTATTACCTACTAATAATTTGGAAACAGATGAACTATTTATTAAAATAATTAGTGACGGTAAAACCGTACTTAATAAATCAATTACCAAATCTTTTAAAGGGGAAATTGATCTTGTATTATGTAATGGTAAGGTATTGCTTAAAAAAGAAGACACAAATGAAAAATATAATTTTTTTATTTTAGATAATTTTGAAAACAATTTAGGTGAAGGACGATTTAAAATAAAAATTTCGACAACTTCTGATTTTTTGGATTCTGATACATTCTTGAAAAAAATTACCTGGTTCGATAAACCATTTTCACTAAGGGATTCTGAATTAGCAATTAAGAATTTAAAATTTATAGAGGATAATTCTGTTATAGATGATATACTTGACTATGAATCATTTCAATATGTGAAACTTCTTCAAAAATATTGGGAAAAATATGATCCGTCTCCTAAATCAGTTTATAATCCAATAATGGAAGAATATTATCAAAGAATAGATTATTCAATAAAGCATTTTACTCCAATTTCAAGAAAAAGCGGAGCCAATACAGATAGGGGGAAGATTTATATTAAGTTCGGTAAACCTAATAATATAAAAAGGACTTCAAATACATACGGACAGGTAACAGAAATATGGAACTATAAAAAAGTGAATAAAGAATTTGTTTTTATTGATAAATACGGTATCGGGGATTTTTCACTTATAACAGGGTGATGAGTAATTTTATATTTACATGCGGTGATGTTAACGGTATTGGACCTGAAATAGTAATAAAGTCATTAAACAATTTATACAATTCTAAAAAACATAGTTTTATATTCGCTACACCATTGAATGTTTTTAATTCTATTATCAAAAATATTCAACCCAATTTCTCTTATAATATTGTTGAAAGTATTTCGGATAAGTTTGATAATAGAGTAACAATTCTAAAATTACCTGATACAGAAATTGAATATGGAAATATAACCTCTAAATCCGGATTGTCTGCATATAATTCAATAAAAATCGCATTTAATCTTTTGAGGGAAAAAAAAGTTGATGCAATGCTAACTGCTCCAATATCCAAAACAGCATTATCAATTGCAGGAATTAATTATCCGGGACATACTGAAATGCTTGCGGATTGGTGTAATGTTGATGACTGTGCGATGGTGTTTTTATCAGATAAAATGAAATCGGCATTGGTAACAATTCATTCCTCAATTAAAAATATTACAAAAGAAATCACAATAACTAAACTCACTTCATCATTCGAAATTATAATTAGAACTCTTCAAAATGATTTTTTAATTAATGAACCCAAGATTGCAGTTTTAGGGTTGAACCCCCATGCCGGTGAAAATGGTCTAATAGGTCGTGAAGAAAAAGAAATTATTATTCCCTCAATAAATTCAAGCAAATATAAAAAATATTTGTTTGGTCCTTTTTCTCCTGATGCTTTTTTTGCTAAACATAATTACAAAGATTTTGATTTAGTTCTTGGTATGTATCACGACCAAGTTCTCATTCCATTTAAAATGTTAAATTCAGGTAAAGGTGTTAATTTTACAGCAGGGCTGCCCATAGTACGCACCTCTCCGGA
>JADFGB010000278.1 GCA_022567875.1 Bacteroidota bacterium
ATTGAATCCAAACCTGTTCCTGCAATAATAATTTTATTTTCACTGCTTTGTTTTTTGACTTCCTTTATGAGTAATAATTTTTCTTCTCTTGTTAAAAAACAGCTCTCACCATTTGAACCGAGTACAACATAACCACTTAAATCTGTAGAATTCAATTTTCTTATGTTATCACCAAATTTAGTTAATGCTATTTCGTTATTAACAAACGGAGTTGTTAAGGGTGGAAAAATTCCTTCTAAAGATAATTTATTCATCAATCACCTTATTTGGAAAATAAATTTTTCAATACGAATATTACATTTGCTGGTCGTTCTGCAAGTCTTCTCATATACCACGGATACCATAATTTACCATAACTTATAAGAACTCTAACTTTGTTTCCGTTCTTTACAAGTTGTTTTTGTGCGTTAGTTTTAATTCCGTAGAGCATATGGAATTCTAATTTACCTTGTGGGTAATTTAGAATGTCTGCTTCTTTTTTAATTGCTTCAATTAATTTTAAATCGTGTGTTCCAAACACCATTCTGTTGCCGTCTTTGTTTGAAGCTTCGAGCATTTTTTTTGATAGATCGAGATAGTTTTCATCTACCCTGAATTTATCTCTCAAAGCAATATCGTGTGGTTCTTTGTAGGCACCTTTTACAAGGCGAATATTTGGGGTTACTTCCAATAAATCGTTCAAATCTTGGTGCGAACTGAACAAATATGATTGCAAACATAAACCTATGTTGCTTCTTTTTTGCTTTAATCTTTTATAAAAATTTATTGTTCTTTGTGTGTATTGGCTTCCTTCCATATCAATCCACACAATAATATTAAGCTTTTCAGCTCTTTCTGCAATCTTGTCAAAATTTTCAAATGTTTTTTCTTCTGATAAACTAAATCCTAATTGTGTTAATTTTAAAGAAATTTCTATATCGAGATTTTCTTCTGCAATTTTATCTATCACACTTAAATAATGGTCTGTAACTTCATCAGCTTCCGATAAGTTTTTTAAATCTTCACCAAGTCGTGTAAGAATAGACGGAATTCCAATATCACTAAATTCTTTGCTTGCTGTTATTGCATCATTAATTTCTTCTCCCGGCATAAATCTTTTTAATGCTTGCTGAACAAAACTCAACTGAGGGATTTTATTTCTTAAAGTAGGATTATCGGAACACCATAAAAGAAAGTTTCGCATTACAGCCATAATAATTCCTCCAGAATTATATTCTAAAAGTTGAACACTTAATTTAATAACAAAAAAGAAATTTATCTGATAATAAGTCACTCATTTATAATTACACATTACAGTGTTCTTCAACTTCTTTAATTGTTTTAGGTATAGGTCTGCCTAATATTTTGTGACTATTTTTTGTAACAAGTATATCATCTTCAATTCTAATTCCACCGAATTTTTTGTACTTATTCACTTTGTTGAAATTTATAAATCTTGAATTGATCTTTTCATTCTGCCATTTATCAATTAATTCAGGGATGAAATAAATCCCGGGTTCAACTGTTATAACAAATCCAGGCTTAAGTTTTCTTGCTAATCTTAAATATGCAAGCCCAAACTGATTACTGCGTTCCGCATTATTTCCATAGCCTACAAGATTTTCACCTAAGTTTTCCATATCGTGAACATCAAGCCCCATCATATGTCCTAAACCGTGTGGGAAGAACATTGCGTGTGCACCGTTTGCAACTGCATCGTTTACATTACCTTTCATTAAGCCTACATCTTTCAATCCTTGTGTTATAATTTTTGCGGCTTTTAAATGTATCTTTTTATAACTGACGCCTGGTTTTATAGCTTTAATGGAAGATACTTGTGCTTTTAAAACTATTTGATAAATATCTTTTTGCATGGATGAAAATTTTCCGTTTACAGGTATAGTCCTCGTAATATCACTTGCATAATAATTACTTACTTCAGCGCCTGAATCCATTACAAAAATATCCCCGCTTTTCATTTTATTTTTGTGATAATGATTGTGCAAAGTTTCACCGTGTACTGAAAGTATTGTCGGAAATGAAAGACGACCGCCTGCCGATAGGACTATGCCTTCTACTAAACCTGCAATTTCTCTTTCGTACATTCCCGGTTTTGCTGAACGCATTGCAAGAGTGTACATATCATAACTGACATTAACTGCTTTTTCTATGTCCTCAATCTCTTCTCTCGATTTTATTGAACGCTGACTGATAACCACAGAAATCAGTTCTTTAGAAGAATAATTGTTTATCACACTCGGATTTATACCCAGTAATTCTGAAAATTTTATTTTATTTTCAGCTCTGTATTGTGGAAGAAAATGAACTTTTCTGCCGGAGGAAATTACAGATTTAATAATTTCATCAAGTTTACTTGTAGGTGCGGTATTGTTAACACCTATGCTTTTAGCAAGTTGTGAAGTAGTTTTTTGAGGACCTGTCCAGACAATATCGTCAACAGAGAAATCTTCACCGAAAATCATTTCTTTGTTTTCGTCAATATCAATTATGGCTGTAAAGCCGGGATGTTCAAGTCCAAAATAGTAAAGGAAAGTGCTGTCTTGTCTGAAGGGAAAAATATTATCAGTATAATTCATAGGCGAATCAACATTACCCATAAACAAAAGTATTCCCGATTTAACTTTTTTCTTTAATTGTTCTCTCCTTTTAATATAAATTTTTTTATCGTACATAATGTTCCTCGCAGCTACTCTTTTATAAAAATCTAATAAACTATATATTTAATATAAATTATTTTTTGAGAATCAGGAAGCCCATGGACGTAAAACGTAAGAGGTAAAACTTTGGAGGCGATAGTGCTAACTTTTATTTAAGAGAAAGTTTAATCAACCCGATTTTGCAATATGTTTGTATAATAAAAAAGTATAATTTTAGATCAAGGACTCAATATGTAGGACTATTTTTAGGTGCATTAAGCCTGTT
>JADFGB010000279.1 GCA_022567875.1 Bacteroidota bacterium
ATGCAAAATGATAAATTTATAAGATTTTCTACTGTTAATCGTCCTTGGTATGGAGAATGAAATTCAACTTTGGAGCAATTAAGGACATTGGATGAAGCTAATATTGATATATTTTGTATTTTTTTTAGTTCATACAATTATTAATTCGATAAAAGAATATGTGTTTGAAATTTACTTTTGATGAAACATTTTAAAATCTTTCATTTCAGAGTAACTCAACTAAATACGTATTTTCAATAACCGCATCCTTGCTTCCTTTTTGTGTAAAAGTGGGTGTCTTTGCATCCATTGTAAAAAACAGGCTAAGTTTAGTATATCGTTTTGCTTTTTGAATACATCCCTTTGTAAGATTAAAATAAATATAACCGTTAGCTAAAGTCTCCGGTTTATTAAATTTATATTTAATCCCTTTTTCAGTAAAAGTACTTTTGCCCGATATTTTTGTCTTCATTCCGTCTGTTAAATGTGCAATTTCGTTATTGCCTATTTTAACAAGAGAATTAAATTTATATGTGTTAGTATTCTGCATTAAGTAAACCATAAATTTGGAAGCCGGTTTATAGAATTCCCAGGTTGAATCTTTTGCTACTTTATGTGTCGGCAATTTTCTGAATATCTGAAATACAAGTGGTTTTAATACACCCTCAACAAGGTTATTTTTCAGCTCATTTTTTTGAACTTTATTTATAGAGTCACTGTAACCCTGGAGATCAAGTAATTTTGTTAACATTCTGTCTGCCCTAAATAATTCTAGCATTTCACCATTTTTATTTACACGAATAGTAAATGGATTATTAATCATAGACACGTAATCTGCATATTTTAATATTTCAATTGAATCTTTTGTAACACCGGATTCATACATGAAATGTTTTCCGTTAGCATCTGCCTCAAGTTTTATGTCAGAAAAAGTAAATTGAATTTCCATTACACCGTTTTTATCTATATCAACCGGTAGTAGCTTAACAATATAAATTAGTTTTTGTCTAACATCCCGAACAAGTGTAGTATCGGTTTTTAATATTTGAGTACTTCTTGTTATTGTTGTAAGTCTGTATTTATATTCTTTTCCCTTTTCAAGTTTGTATTCGAGTAATACAGATTTGTTTGGTTCAGCACTCGGAGAAGTTTTTACTTTAGTAGTATCGAATGCAAATTTATCTATTTCTTTAACGGGTTTTTTGCTTGAGTTACAACCAGTAATGGTTAGTATTGTGAATAATAAAATCAGAATATATTTCATTTGAATCCCTTATTAATAAATTAAATATTTAGTTCTTATTTTTATAAAATCGTTCAGTTCTTTTTTCCAAGACTGTATAATTTCCCCCGGTTTTATTCCTGCTTTAATTTTTTTAATAGTAGTATTATTACCGATTAATCTGTTAAAATGGTTATCCCTAAATTTTAATAGTTTTGGGTAAAGTTTATTAATAGCGTAAACTAATTTAATACCGAATTCTACTGAATTAAATTTTTCTCTATTTGTTAAAATAATCTTTACACCTTCACATTCCTCGTCTTTATACTTTGGAAACATTGATATTCCCGGGATAGATTTTGGTGTGAATTTAATGGGCTCAAATTCAACGCCTCCAATATTTAGTTCTTCAATCTCCTTAATTAATTTATTTGAATTTATAAACGGTGCACCGATTTGTAAAAACGGATGAAGAGTACCTCTCCCTTCTGAAATATTTGTGCCTTCAATTAAACAAGTACCGGCATAAACAATTGCAGTATTTAAATCGGGAATATTGGGGGATGTTTTCTGCCAGTTGTTGCCGTAATAATAATTGAAATATTTACTTCTGTCCCAACTTTTTAATTTTATAATTTTAAGATTGAGATGGGAAGAATTTTTATTTAGTCCTTCTCCGATAAAATATTTTGCTAATTCCCCTGTCGTCATAGCATATCTAACAGCAATAGGTGCAATACCAATAAACGATTCAAATTTTTTATTAAGTATAGGTCCCTCTATTTTAGACCCATTCAATGGATTAGGTCTATCTAAAATAATAATAGTAATATTATTCTCAGCAGCTGCTTCCAGGACATAAAAGAGTGTGGAAATATAAGTGTAATATCTAACTCCGATATCTTGCAGATCATATATTAAAATGTCAATTCCTTTCAGCATTTCTTTTGTGGGTTTTTTAACTGAGCCATAGAGTGAATAAAATTTTATTTTTGAGGAGTCACTTTTGTTGTCGAAATATTTTTTACCAGCTTCAATATTTCCTCTAAAACCATGTTCGGGTGAGAACACTGCCACAACATTATATAAATTTGAAAGTGTATCTAACAGCTGAGTTCCGTTAGAGAGTCTGCTGGTTTGATTAAAAACAACTCCAATTTTTTTATTTATCAGCAGATTAGAATAATCACTTATCAGTCTGTCTGCACCTGTTATTAGTTTATTATTTCCTTTTTTAGTTTGGCACTGAAGGCTTACGACAGCACACAAAAAAATAATTAAAGTAAGTGATGTATATCTCTTAAAATAAAAAAGATGACCACTATTAATAAATGGACATCTTTGTTTTTTGGAATTCATTTAAAATAATTATTTAGTTCGATTACTTATTGTTCAACAGTTCATCTCTTGAAAAGAAATGTGCTATCTCTTTTGCAGCATTTTCATCTGAGTCGGAGCCGTGAACTGCGTTTTTACTTAGGCTCTCAGCGTAAAGTTTTCTAATTGTCCCTTCTTCTGCTTCGGCAGGGTTAGTTGCGCCGATAAGTTTTCTGTAATCCTCAACTGCATTTTCTTTTTCAAGAGCTATGGGTACGCAAGGACCTGAAGTCATAAATTCTACTAACTCCGAAAAGAAAGGTCGTTCTTTATGTATCTCATAAAATCCTTCCGCAGATTCTTTTGACATACGAACCATTTTCATTTCGAGGATATTAAAT
>JADFGB010000280.1 GCA_022567875.1 Bacteroidota bacterium
TAAGAATTTTATCAGCTACAAACATAGATTTAAGAGAAGCTGTTAAAACAAAGCACTTTAGAGAAGATCTTTATTACAGATTGAATTCATTTCCAATTTATATTCCTCCTTTACGTCAGAGGAAAAGCGATATTCTTGTTTTAGTTGAATATTTTTTAAAAAAATGCAATCAAAAATTAAAAAAAGATATCAAAGGATTTACAAAACGTGCAATTAAATACATTTATGAATATGAATGGCCCGGAAATATTAGGGAAATGGAAAACACTATCGAAAGATGTATTATTATTGTTGAAAATGATATGATTGATGTTGAGGATTTACCTGTTCATATGAGAACTAATGAAGAAGCGAGCTATGTTGAACAAGAAGGTGGATTATTTGAAGGTGATAACATAATTCCTTTTGAAAAATTAAAAGAAGATTCAATAAGGCATGCCCTTGAAGTTACACAGGGCAACATTGTGGAAGCTGCAAAGAAATTAAAATTAGGGCGTGCAACTATTTATAGATTAATGGAAAAATATAAAATTGAAAATCGTTCTAACGATTGATATTTTAAAGTGTTAATTATTTTAGGAATTATTTATGGATTTTACAAAAGAAAAATACGATGACATCATTGTTGAAATTGTTAATTTAACTAGAGCTACACTAAAAGAAGCCGAAGAATTCAAACTTACATTAGCGCAAGATATAGAAGAGGGTGCACGTAAGATTGTTGTTGATATAAGGCAATGTGAATTTATCGATTCTACATTTCTTGGTTCTTTAGTAGTAACATTAAAGAAAATAACAGCTTTGGGGGGTGATTTAAAACTTGTAGGATTTCAGCCTGCTGTTCATTCAATGTTTGAACTTACTAGAATGTATCGTGTTTTTGAAGCTTTTTCTACAAAAGAAGAAGCCGTAAGCAGTTTTTCATAATCAGTAAAATAAATCTATAAAAATAATTAATTGTATTATTAATACTTCTGTTTTCAGTTATACTATCTATTTAATTTTTTAAGTATATTTTTTTATGAATGGCAAAACACAAAAATCTGTTTTAATTATTGACGATGATCCTATAATTAGAGAATTATTAAATCAACAACTTACTTCAAACTTCTATAATATATATGAAGCTTCAAAACCTTCGGAAGCACAGAAAATCTTAGATGATAATAATATAGATTTGGTCTTGTGTGATATTATTATGCCTGAAATGGACGGCTATGAGTTTTGCAGCATAGTAAGAAAAAATAAGCAACATAAATTGATCCCCTTTATATTTATTACTGGCGATCCCACAAGTGGTAACAAATCAAAAGCACTTGATGCCGGGGCAGATGATATAATTTATAAACCTATAGAAATTGATGACCTTCTCTTTAAAATTCAGGCATTGCTCAGACGTTCTGATATATATAAAGATTACGGAAAAAAAAATAATATTGAAGATAATTTTGCAGAACAACAAGCAAAAATTTTATTAGTAGATGATGATAAATCCCTCGGAATGTTATTTCAATATAACCTTAAGAAAGAAGGATTTAAATGCGAATATGCATCAAGTGCAGTTGAAGGATTTAACAAGGCTAAGGAATATCAACCTGATTTAATTATATCCGATATTATGATGCCGGAGAAAGATGGTTTTGAATTTAGAAGAATGGTTTTAGCTGATGATTCTCTTAAAGGAATTCCTTTTGTCTTTTTAACATCTAAAGGTGAAGAAGACGATATACTTGAAGGTTATAATCTGGGTATTGCCGATTATGTTTTAAAAACTGCAGGTCCTAGAGTTGTTGTTGCAAAAGTAAGTGCAATAGTTAAAAGTCTTGGCAAAGAAAGACAAAAAGCTGTTTCCGAGTTACAACATGCAGCAGATTCAATACACGTAAAAGTTGTTCCTGATGAAGCACCTGAATTTGAAGGATTTGAAATTTCACAATGGCACCAGACTTATAAGGGAATACCGGGGGGAGACTTTCTAGATTATTTTACAATTGATGAAAATAACCTTGCCATTATTCTGGGTGATGTTATGGGTAAAAAATGGGGAGCCTGGTATTTTGCATTTGCTTATGCAGGTTATGTTAGAAGTGCAATTAGAGTTGTTTTGCAAAACACAAAAGATTTAACCCCAAGCGTTATATTACAGCAGGTTAATAAATCCGTTTATAAAGATGCTAAAGTATCTGAAGTTTTTGCAACTCTTTCTATTGTTATAATAAATAAAAAAGAAAAAACTTTAAAATATACCGGTGCTGGTGATCTACCTATTCTTTATTTTGATAGAGTTAACAACGAGTTAAGAAAACTGCAATCAAAAGGATTGTTACTAGGGTTTGCACCGGAGGGAAATTATGAAGATGTCAATTTAAGTCTAAACAAAAACGATTATATTTTTATTTTTACTGACGGCATTATTGAATCTCGTAATTCAAAAGGTGAACAATTCGGATCTAAAAAAATGAGTGAAGTAATTAAAAATATATCTGTATTAGACAACCCAATGGAAAAATTAAAAGAAGAATTTCAAATATTTACAGAAGGAAATTATGAAGATGATATTAGTTTAATTAGCATAAAAGCAATTTAGATTAATATTATTATTTCTTTTAATTACTTGCTTGAAGTTTTTCAGCTCTATCTGCAATTTTTATTTGTTCTAAAAGCTCATCTAAATCACCTTCCATAATATTTGCAAGATTATAAAGTGTGAGTCCAATTCTATGATCAGTTACTCGATTTTGGGGATAATTGTATGTTCTTATTTTATCACTTCTATCACCACTACCAATCATGGATTTCCTTTGAGCCGATATTTGAGCATTATGTTCTTTTAGCTTAAGGTCGTAAAGCCTTGCTCTAAGAACTTTCATAGCTTTTTGTCTGTTTTTTAATTGAGATCTTTCATCCTGGCATTGAA
>JADFGB010000281.1 GCA_022567875.1 Bacteroidota bacterium
TGTATATAAATTATCCTTTAATATTTCATCTTTTGTGAACATTCCGGCGGCTAATTCACCAAGTGCAACAACACAGGCACCTGTTAAAGTAGCCAAGTCAATAATCATTTGTGGTTTTTCTTTTGAAGCGTAGTGAAGTGCATCAGCAAGTACCATTCTTCCTTCAGCATCCGTATTATCAACTTCGATGCTTTTACCCGAAGATGTTATAACAATATCCCCAGGTCTCATAGAAGAACCTGAAAGCATATTTTCAGCAGATGCAATAATTCCAATTAAATTAACAGGTAGTTTAGCTCTTTCGGCAGCAAGTAATAATCCCGCAACAACACCTGCACCTGACATATCAGCTTTCATTTCTCCCATTCCGCTTGCAGGTTTTATTGATATGCCGCCGCTGTCAAAAGTAATACCTTTACCTACAATTGCAATCGGTTTAGTTTTGCTGGCTTTTCCCTTCAGACCATTGTATCTCATTACAATAAATCTTGGTGGATTGATACTGCCCATTCCAACTGCAAGAAGTCCCCCCATTTTTCTTTTCTTAATTTCCCTTTCATTCATTACTGTTACTTTTACAGAAGTTCCCTTAAATTTTGATGAAATTCTTTTTGCAAATTCAGAAGGTGTTAAAATATTTCCAGGTTCGTTTTGTAAATCTTTTGTAAAGTTTACTCCTTCGGTAACATACCTGGCATTATTCAATGCTTTTCTTAGTAATGATAAATTATCTGAATTAAAAATGATATTTAATTTTCTCTTTGTTTTTTTATCCGACATATATTTATCAAAATTATAACTGCCTAATACAAACCCTTCCACAAATGTCTGATAAAAATATGATTCGTCATTAAAATATTTTTTGAATGATTTATACTTTGGTAATGAAACCTGAACTTCTTTTAACTTTTCATTTTTGATTTTGCTTATTACTCCGGCACAATAATTTCTAAAATAATCAGTATTAAATTTTTCATCTAATTTTACTTTGTGAAACAGAAATTCATCCGGTTGCCCATTTTGTTTTGCTACTCTAATTTCATGTATATTTTTTGAGAGTATATTTTCTTTTTGAAGGTTTGAAAGTTTGATATTAAAAGTTTTGTCCAACTTGTTAACATTTCTTTTCAAATCTTTATCATTTATTAAAAAATTTATACTAAGTGAAAGAGGGCTATATTTTACCTTCTTATTTTCTATAGCCTTAAAATTTATTTCTAACATTTTGTCTCCGAATTTATAAATAACTTTCTGCTCGCTTTAAGATTTCTTCAATTTGTTCGTCTAATTTTTGATTAAATATTCTTGCGCCGGCAGCATTTTTATGTCCACCACCACCATATTCTTCTGCAAGTTTGTTAACCGTAATATTCTCTTTTGATCTAAAGCTAATTTTAAACCCATTTTTTAATTCTATAAAAAACAACCCAACTTTTACACCATTGATAGAAAGTGAAAAATTAATAAAACCGTCTGTATCAGATTCATCAACATTACATTCTTCAAAATCTTTTTGATAAAGTTTCATAAAACATATTTCTTTCGTGTTACCGTATAATTGACTAGACTTCAATGCTAATCCCAAAAGTTTAATTTTTCCGAATCTACTTTTATCATAAATACTATCATAAATATTTGTTGGTGATACTCCCTTTTCCAACAAGTCAGCTGCAATAATATGTATTTTAGAAGTTGTTTTTTCAAATTTAAAAGAACCTGTATCTGTCATAATAGCTGCGTAAAGGTTATCAGCTATGTCTTTTTTAATTTTCACAATATTTGTTTCTTTTATAAATTGATAGATAATATGTCCTGTTGAACAATAGTCTATATCAAAAAAAATGAAATCAAAAAAACCTTCCGGATCTGGATGATGATCTATACAAATTTTAATTTTATCGGATTTTATAAATTCCTCTTCCATACTAACTATTCTGTTAGAACGGTTAAAATCAAGAGCCACTAAAACATCAACACTGTAAAATAACTTTTTGTGTTTTGATTTATCATATTTCTGAATTATGTTATATTTATCCAGGAAACAAAGGTTGTACGGAATTTTACTGTGGTTTAAAATATGCACTTCTTTTCCAATCTCTTTCAACATTAAATAAAATGCTATTTCAGAACCTATTGCATCGGCATCCGGATTTACATGTGTAGTTAAAAGAAATGAATTATTATTTTCAATTATTTCTTTTAGTTTTTTAAAATCAATCATATTAGTTAATATAAAAATAAAAGGACTTGATAAATCAAGTCCTAAATTATAAAACAAAAATAAATAATAATTATTTTTACTTAATTAACTTCCCAAGTATTACCGCTAAAAAGGAGGTCTTTTAAGTTTCCTTCGCCTTCTTTTTCTATCACGTCATTTATCTGTTGGTGTAAATCTTGTTCATATGTCGGTTTATCAATGCGTCTAAATACTCCTATTGGAGTAGGAAGATTTTCGAACTCAGCAAATTGGGTAAGCATGTAAGCTCTTGAAGCATGTAGATCGCGCTCATCATGGATCCAAAGATCATCAAGAGAATATTTACCGTTTGTTAAATCCACTACTCTCGGAGTAAATCCGTCTAAAATAATCCCTTTGTTGTTTTCTTTTCCAAAAACCATTGGTTTATCATGTTCTAACTTAAGTACGTTATCAAATTTAGTTTCTTTATCAGTCAATGTAAAAAATGTTCCATCATTAAAAATATTACAATTCTGATAAATTTCTAAGAAAGCAGTACCTGTGTGTGTGCTAACTCGTCTTAGCATTTCTTTTAAATGTTTAGGATCTCTATCTATAGAACGTGCAACAAAAGTAGCGTCAGATCCAATTGCTAAAGCAGTAGGATTAAAAGGATAATCAATACTTCCATAAGGACTGCTTCCTGTAACTTTGCCTT